>JADGOT010000259.1 GCA_017882805.1 Glaciihabitans sp.
AAAGGCCCGCGCTACTTCGGTAGCGCGGGCCTTTTGCGTTTCCCTCGCTTAGTCAGTTCGCCCGCGCGGAGGTTTGCGCGCGGCGCGCACGTACGTACCTGCGCGCCGTGCGCAAACCTCCGCGCGGGGATGGATTCCGAGGGTCGCCAAGCTTGGGGCGTCAGTAGAGTTGCTCCATGACTGACGCTCCCGCGGCACCCGGTTCCGATGCTGTTGCCGATGCCGAGGCAGCGCTGAAGAAGGCACAGGATGCCGTGGCCGCTGCTCAAGCAAAGGTGGACGCCGCAACGGCGGCACCCGAGCACACCGCCGCGGTCGGCCTGGCCGCCCTTGCGCCGCTAAGTGACGAACAGGTCGCGGTCATCCGAGACGGTTACGCGTTCACGGCTCCGGCACTCGACATGGGCGCGCTCGTGAACGGCGATGCGCTTGCCAACGTGCCCATTCGCATCCCGCTCTCGATGATCAGCCGCCACGGACTCGTCGCGGGCGCAACCGGAACCGGAAAGACGAAGACGCTGCAGGTGCTCGCGGAGCAGCTCGCCGCGCACGGCGTCCCGGTCTTTGCCGCCGACATCAAGGGCGACCTCTCGGGAATCGCGACCGCGGGCGTGCCGGACGACAGGGTGCTCGCCCGAACGAAAAGCATTGCGCAAGACTGGAAACCGTTCGCAACGAAGACCGAGTATTTCAGTCTCGGCGGTGCGGGGAAGGGCATCCCGATCCGCGCCACAGTCGCGGGATTCGGCCCCCTGCTGTTGTCAAAGGTGCTCGGACTCAACGAAACGCAGGAGTCCAGCCTTGGTCTGGTCTTCCACTACGCCGACACCGCCGGCCTGCCCCTGCTGGACCTGAGCGACCTCCGCTCCGTGCTCACCTACCTGACCAGCGCTGAGGGCAAAACCGAACTGGCGGGCCTTGGCGGACTCTCGAGCGCAACCGTGGGCGTCATCCTGCGCGAGCTCATCACGTTCGCTGACCAGGGGGCGGATGCGTTCTTTGGTGAGCCCGAGATGGACACGTCCGAATTCCTAAAGCTCAATGCCGATGGCACGGGGCTAGTGAGCCTGCTGGAGCTGCCCGGCGTACAAGACAAGCCGGCGCTGTTCTCCACTTTCCTGATGTGGCTCTTGGCTGATCTTTACAACGATCTGCCGGAGGTCGGCGACCTCGACAAGCCCAAGCTGGTGTTCTTCTTCGACGAGGCGCACCTGTTGTTCAGCGGCGCGTCGAAGGCCTTCGTCGCGTCCATCACCCAAACCGTGCGGCTCATCCGGTCCAAGGGAGTCGGAATCTTCTTCGTGACCCAGACGCCCAAGGATGTTCCGAGTGACGTTCTCGCCCAACTCGGCTCACGGGTTCAGCACGCGCTTCGCGCATTTACGCCGGATGATGCGAAGGCGCTCAAGGCAACCGTGTCGACCTATCCCAGCTCGGGATACGACCTGGCTCAGGTGTTGCAATCGCTGGCGATCGGCGAGGCAATCGTCACGGTAATGAACGAGAAGGGCGCGCCGAGTCCGGTCGCCTGGACACGGCTGCGCGCTCCGCAGGGATCCATGTCGCCGACCCCGGATGCCGACATCGACGCGACGGTTGCGGCCTCATCACTCGCGGCAAAGTACACGACGATGATCGATCGGGACTCCGCCCGCGAGATGCTCGGCCGCAAGATGACTGCGGCTGCGGTGACCGCGCAGGCGCAGGACAATGCGCTGGCGCAAGCCAAGGCAAACGCCGATGCCGAAAAGGCCGCCAACCGGCTCGCTGCGGATCAGGCCAGATTGGCGCGTCAGGCGCAGGCCGAGTACGAGCGGCAGTTGCGCACGGCTCGCGTTCCGACGAGGCGAACGACGTCGAGGGCGGAACCGAACCTTCTCGGGGACATCCTGAAGTCGAGGACCACCCAAACGATCCTGAAGAGCGTTGTCGAGGGGATCTTCGGAACCCGTCGACGTTAGGTCATCTCAGGCGGACTTTCGCTGCCGCGCCACATACAGGTTGGCGACCGCGGTTCGGGATGAGACTTGCCAGCGGGAGAAAATTCCGGCGAGGTGATTCTCTACGCATCCAGTGTTCATGCTCCCCGTGAGATGCAGCTGCACTAGGCGCCATCAAAATGCCGAGTACCGGACACGCACTGAGTTTTTGTCGTAGATTGCCCCTATCGTGTGAGGCATGGATGCCAGCGCGCTCGACGAGAGCACAGGCCCGGCGATTGGGCCGCGCGATATCGGCGGCACGGGGATAATTGCCAGCCCCATCGGAATTGACGGGGCAGTGTTCGGCTGGGCTGCCGGCATCGACGAAACCGCGAGCGTCCTCGACGCGTATGCGGCCGCCGGGGGAAACCTCGTGAGCACGGCAGACCACTACGCGGGCGGCCGTAGCGAGGTCATGATCGGCACCTGGCTGCGAACCGTGTCAGATCGCAGCTCCGTGATCCTCGAGACGCGGGTAGGAAAGCATCCTGATGCCGCCGGCCTGAGCAAACGCAAGATACTGCGCGCCGTCGAGAACTCCCTCACTCGGCTCGGTACCGACTACGTAGATTTCCTGTCGTTCGACGGCGAGGACCCCGCGGTTCCAATCGAGGAGTCACTGGAGACGGGTGCTCGCCTGATCGAGGAGGGCAAGGCGCGGTTTCTGTCCGTGTCGAGGTTCAGCCCGGCCGCCATTCGACGCGTGGCGGAGATCGCGGAAGAGACCGACAGCCCAGGGTTTCGCGCCATCCTGGTCGAGTACAACCTCATGGACCGCACGCCGTACGAGCGGGACTTTCAGGCACTCAGCGTCGAACGCGGTCGCGCCGCACTCGCGCGGCTACCGCTTGCAAACGGATACCTGAGCGGTCAGTTCCGCACCCGGGATGATGTACCGCAGTCGGTCATGTTCGACGAGGCAACGCGGCACATTGGTCGACGCGGAGATCGAGTTCTCGCCGCGCTCGAATCCGTGGCGAATGACCTGGGGGAGACACCGACCACGATCGCGCTGGCGTGGGTGCTGCTCAAGCCGGGCATCGCGGCCGCCCTCCTTCGTGCCTCGGATGCCGATCAAGTGCGGCACGGCCTCGGAGCCACTCGCGTGCGGCTGGAACGGCACCACGTCGCCGAGCTCGACCGGGCGTCCGCACAGTAGCGTTCCGCGTGCAGTAACGGCTAGGGCGTCTCGGTGGTGGCCATTAGCTGGGCACGAGCGAGAACGTGTCCGAGGAAGTTGAAGCCGAGTACCGCTGGAGTACTTCCCGGGTCGAGCTCGAGGGATGGGACATCCAGCGCCGTCACGGTGAAGAAATAGCGGTGTTCGCCGTGCCCGGGCGGTGGGGCTGCCCCGACGTAGCGCGACAGTCGTGCTTCGTTCGGCAGAGTCAGCGCGCCCGGCGGCAGGAGGCCGGCATCGGGATCGCCAGCGTTACCGGCAAGGCTCGTGACGCTCGCCGGGATGTTGTACACAGCCCAGTGCCAGAAGCCGCTGCCGGTTGGAGCGTCCGGGTCGTATAGCGTGACCGCGTAGCTGCGAGTTGCGGCCGGAGCGCCCTCCCAGTTCAGGGTCGGGGAGCGGTCATCCCCGCCCGCGCCCATAATGCCGGAGCGAGCGGAGGTCGGGAGCGCACCACCGGGGGCGAAGTCGGGACTCGACAGCAGAAAGCTCGGAACCTCAGGCAATCGCCAGTTCGGATCGTTTGTCATGAGTCAATCTTCGCCCCCCGGCGGCGTGAGTTCCTGGATTAGTTGAATCCGGGGATCTTCAGCCAGCCGAGCGTGAACAGAATCAGGGCGATATCTAGCACGAGTGCGATCACCGTGATGGCCGCGAATCCTCGGTGCACGCCGCCGCGGAAGAGCAGCAGAAGAAGCAGTGCGACACCCAGGATGATCTCCAGAATGAGGGAACTACCCAGGAATCCGGTGATCACCACAAACTGGGTGAGGATCAGCAGGATTGCGGCAATCAGTTCCACCACCGCGAGGACACCTACACCGCGTCGGCCACGAAGTCGCGTGACAGCATCGATGATGGCAAGGATCGCCGTAATGAACAGCACGACGCTGAGCAGTGTAAACGTGTATGAAATGGTCATAGGCGTCACACTAGCGACGAAAAACTATGCGGCGGCAGCCCTTATAACTTGGTCGGTAATTCTGCTAAGAGAGGCCGAGGCGGCAATCGGGTCGCCGGCGTAGCCGCCAGAGAGTGCGCCATCGCGGGCCAGGATGATGTCGTCAGCCGCGTCGCCGGGCATCCGGTGTCCGAGGTCTTGCAGGAGTTCCGCCAGGAATCCGGTCAACCACTCGCGGTGTCTCAGCACCACTGACCGCACGGGATGGCGGTCTTCGGAGAACTCGGTCGCCGCGTTCAGGAAGGCGTCGCCGCGGAACCCGGGTTTCGCGATCTCGGCGACGGTATCGGCCACGATGGCGCGCAGGGCAGCCTCGGGCTTCGGATTCGCCTCAAGGATGGCCTCAAGGTTGGCGACCTCGGCGACGTGTCGTGCCTCGATGTACATGAGGATGAGGCGGTCTTTTGAGCCGAAGTGCTTGTAGAAGGTCGCCTTGGTGACCTTCGACGTGCTGATCAGTCGATCGATACCGACCGTGCGGATTCCCTCTGTATAGAAGAGGAGATCGGCCGTCTCGAGGATGCGAACCTTTGCACCCGGAGCACGTTGTGCGGTCGGATCAAACTTGACGTCATCTAATGCGACCGTCACAACGCGGCTCCTTCACGGGCTTGCGGCTAGGTGTCTCAAGCCGTTCGGTGCAATCCCGAGCTGGGGGCTCGGGCTGAATCCGGCAAGAGTTTCGGGTTCTCTTTCCGGGGTTTGCCCGCGACCGGGGAAGTCGCGGGCAAGTGTCGCCACTCGGGTTTGGCTACGGTTCGGTATTTAATTTGTCGGCTTCGGGTGCCTGATAAGACACTAGCAGATGAGGACAGACAGACTCGTCTGTTTGTCCTCCTAAATTTTACCCCAATCCGAGGGACTAGTGAATCCGTTTCGCCTCTTGCCAAACATCTGACAAGCGCCCGAATGACGTAGGCTCGTCCGGTGACAATCGGCGCTGTGCCCCTGCCCCTCGACATGGCTGAACTCTCTTTCGTTGCTTCCGGCGATTCACTTGTGCGTCGCAGCGTGCTCCCGAGCGGCGTGCGGATCCTCAGCGAATCCGTTCCGGGTGCGCGAAGCTCGACCATTGGATACTGGGTCGCGGTGGGTTCGCGGGATGAGACGCCCACGACATACGGTTCGACGCACTTCCTTGAGCACCTCCTCTTTAAGGGCACTCTGACGCGCAGCGCGCTCGAGATAGCGGTGAGCTTCGACTCGGTCGGCGGCGAGCACAACGCCATGACGGCCAAGGAATACACCTGCTACTTCGCGAAGGTTCAGGATCGCGATCTGCCCATGGCAATCGATGTCATCGCCGACATGTTCACGTCGTCCGTGCTCGACCGCGAGGAGTTCGACAACGAGCGCAGTGTCATCCTCGAGGAACTGGCCATGGCCGACGACGACCCGCCGGATGTCACGAGCGAGCGATTCTTCGAGGCCGTGCTGGGTGAACATCCGCTTGGTCGGCCGATTGGCGGCAATGCGGAGACCATTACTGCGGTCACGCGCGACGCTGTCTGGAATCACTATCGCGCCAACTATCGCGCACAGGATGTCGTCATCACCGTCGCAGGAGCCGTTGATCACGACCAGCTGGTGTCTGCGGTCACCAGCGCACTCGCGCGTGCCGAGTGGAAGCTCGCCGAGGTCGCTTCCCCCGTCGAGCGACGCAATCCCGACGGCGACCTAATCGAGCGGGGCTCGCCGCTCGTCTTGGTGCAGCGTCCGATCGAGCAGGCCAACCTCATCCTGGGCGTGCCCGGGCTTGCTGCCGCTGATCCGCGGCGCGCGACGCTCACCGTGCTCAACTCGATTCTGGGTGGCGGGATGTCGAGCCGGCTGTTCCAGGAGATCCGCGAGAAGCGTGGCCTGGCGTATTCCGTCTACTCCTTCGCACCCAGCTATTCCGACGCCGGGCTGTTCGGCATCTACGCCGGATGCTCGCCCGCCAAGACCGCGCAGGTCGCCGAACTCATGCTCAGCGAGTTCCGCGGCATCGCGACGCGGGGTGTTACCGACGAAGAGATGCGCCGGGCGTCTGGCCAGCTGAGCGGCGCGTCCGCTCTGGCCCTTGAGGACTCGGATACCCGGATGTCGCGACTGGGTCGCAGCGAGCTGACGCTCGGCGAATTTCTCGACCTCGACGAATCGCTGCGGCGCATCGCCATGGTCACCCCGGCAGACGTGCGTGAGCTCGCCGAAGAACTCGTCGCGCGACCGCTGTCGGTCGCCGCAGTCGGCACGGTGCCAGACGGAGCTTTCGAAGGACTGGCAGAGTCGCCAGCCCCGGTAACGAACTAGAAAGTCGAAAAGCAAAAGCAATGAGTCACTACCTGTATTTGGTGCGCCACGGCGAGCAGCAAGACGCGGAGTACGGTCTGCCAGACGGCAAGCTCTCCGCCCGCGGCGTCCGTCAGGCCGAGGCGATCGCGACGCGGCTGAGCGGGGTTCCGTTCCGTGGGGCGTGGCACTCGCCGCTGGAACGCGCGGCCGACACGGCGCGCATCCTGACCCAGCGGATGCCCGCACTCGAATCGAAACCGAGCGCGCTGTTGATGGACTGCATCCCCAGTGGGCCAACACCGTCGATGCCGCACGCGTTCGAGGCGTTTTTCGGATCGGTTACCCGGGAGGAGATCGAGGCTGGCGAAGCTCAGATGACGGACGCCGTCTCCGAGTGGATGGTGCCGACGCATGAGGACACCCACGACCTGCTGATCACGCACAACTTCGTGATCGCCTGGTTCGTGCGGGAGACGTTTGGCGCTGAGTCGTGGCGCTGGATGGGCGTCAACCAGGCCAACTGCGGCCTCACGATCATCCG
>JADGOT010000260.1 GCA_017882805.1 Glaciihabitans sp.
ATCGCTCCTCGACCCCGGCACCGACGAAGCTCCATGCGGAGTTCGCCGCACGGGCCCCGGGTTCGAGCAGGAGTTCAGGCCGACCGAAGTAGGCCTGATTGAATCCGTCCACGCAGTCGAAGGGAACGGGTACAACAATGACCTCTCCCTCGCCGCCGAGGGCGTGCTCGATGCGTCGGATATCGGGATACCGCGAGGCTTCCGCCGCCATTACTTCCGGCGCATAGTCCGTGAGCCAGAAGCGCTCGACGGTTGCCGGATCCGCGGACAGTATGACGACCGGGCCGCGCGTTACACGACGCATCTCGGTGAGGCCAGCCTCGACATCCGACCACTGATGCACCGAGAACGTCGCCATGCTCGCATCGAAGGTGTCATTCTCGAACGGAAGAGATTCCGCTGTCGCGTCGATGGCTGGTCGGGCGGGCGATCGCTGCGCTCGCATGGATGCGCTGGGCTCTACGGCGGTAACGATCCGGTCGAGCGGTTCGTAGGATCCCGCACCCGCGCCAACATTCAGGACCGTTCGTGCGTCCCCGAGGGCCGACGCGATGGCTTTCTCGATTCGAGGATCGGGCCGCCGGTAGACCGTGTATCCACGGGCCAGTGGTGAATAGTCGACATCGCCCGCACTTCCGTCGCTGTGTGGTCTCGCGGTCACAAAATCTCCATCAGGATGGTCACGTGATCTCTGTGGTTCTGTTTGATCTCGACGATACGCTGTTCGCCCATCGGCGAGCCGTTGAGGATGGCGTTGTCGCGCATCTGCGCTCGACCGGCCTCGTGGACCCCGACGCCGACTTCGCCGCCGAGGCGGCTCGGTGGAGCGCGCTCGAGGAGCATCACTACACGCGATACCTCCACGGGGAACTCGACTACCTCGGCCAGCGGCGAGCCCGGGCCGCCGACTTTCTTCGCCCCTACGGCGTCGAGTTTGATTCAGATGCGGCTGCCGAGGATTGGTTCGAGACCTACCTCCGCGAATATCGCGCGGCCTGGACTCTTCACCACGATGCCCTGCCGGCGCTGAGAACGCTGTCCCAGTTTCGCCTCGGGATCATCACTAACGGCGTAACCCACTTTCAGCAGCCGAAGCTGGAGGCCCTCGGCATATCCTCCTTCTTTGAGCACGTGATCACCTCTGGGGACTTCGGAGCGGTGAAACCCGATCCGAGCATCTTTCTCCACGCGTGCTCGGTCTTCGGGGTCGAGCCATCGCAGGCAGCATACGTCGGAGATCGGCTGAACACCGATGCGGTCGGGGCATCAAGAGCTGGTCTGCTGGGCATCTGGCTCAACCGAGCCGGCGACCGTGCGGGGCTCGAGACAGCGGAAGTGGCGAACGCTGGTATTCAGACGATCTCGACCCTGGCGGATCTCTCGGCCTGCCTCGCGGGCGCCATCTGACCCGTGCCGTAGGTTTTGTTTATGCCCTTGATCGTCGGCGCACCCCTGCTTCTTACGCTCTTCGCGGCGTCGGCATTTCCCTGGCTACTGGTGTTTCGGGCGCGATTTGGCCAGCTGATTGCCGTGCCCGCCACGGCCGGGGGTGCCCTGTTCATCCTGCTCGCCGTGCTCTCGATCTCGCGTCTGATCGGCTCGAACTACATGATGGCGCTCATCATCGCTAGCGTTGTTTTCGGTGTGGGCGGAGCGATCATCGCCGCGCGCACACCCGACTCGCTGAAGCCACCCAGCCGGTACGCAGTGGCGCTCTGGTGTCCTGCGCTCCTTGGTGCGGTGATCTGGATCGGGACTGGCTTGGCATCTCAGGTCCTGCCCGGTACCTCCCGATTTGGCTGGGTGATGAACGGCGACGCCCTCAACAATCTGGGATTCGTCGATGTTCTCGTGCGCGACAACGGGGTTGCTCTGGATCAGTCGACCTACTCCGTGCCGTTGTCGATCGCTCTCATCGCCACGGGCCTTGGATCGGGATCACCCGCATCCGGGTCAGCGAGCGCTGTGCTCGAACATCATCTCGCGGCATTCACAATGGTCTGGGTACTCATGCTGGCCGTATTGTGCGTCGCCGTTGGTGTCGTGTGCGCTTCGGTTGTCCCGCGCCACCACCTCCGCACCGTTGCCACCATCAGCGCTCTCGGCTCCCTGCTGCCACTTACCTGGTTCGTCACGGGTCTGGGTGTGCAGTGGGGGTACTTCAACGTGGATGTGGTGCTGCCAATTGCGCTGGCGGCGTGGCTCACCTACCTCAATAGCAACGAACATCCTTTCGTCGCCCTCATCTGTCTCGTCGGGTTTGCAATTCTCGGAATCTCGGCGTGGACGCCCGTCGCGCTCTTCATTGTCGCGCTGGGAATCGCGCTCGTGATTCGTCACGTCGGAATTCTGCGAAGAATCCGGGCCCGATATCTCGCCGTCTTAGTAGCCGCGATCGTGATCACTCTCGTTTTCGTCTTCGCTTTCGTCAATTTCCCCTCGGTCTTCAGACCCAACGGTGAGCTGAACGCAACCGGTGCCGGCTTTACCGGTTTCGTGAACCTCTGGTGGGCGGTACCGATCGTCGCCGGTCTTCTGCTCGTAATTGCAATCCCTGTTTCTCGACGAACCACACTGCCCGTGACGTCCGGCGCAATTAGCCTTCTCGTGGCTGGGGCACTGATGTCCGGTCTCCTGGTTTACCTCGCTAGCGGCAGCGGCGAGCTCTTCAGCGGGTACTACCCAAAGAAGTTCGCGTGGATACTCCTGGTGCTGCTTGGGGTGATCTTTCTGTCGTTTCTGCTCGGTGAGTTTGCTGCTCAGGTACGGCTCGGCCTCCTCGCGGCGATCGTTGTGCTTGCCCTCTTCGCGGCGGTCATCCTTCCCCCTGGCACGTGGCCCGAAGTCGTGCAGCGGCAACCGGTTGTTCGCATTCTCGGCGACTACGTACGACACGACGGAGAGTCCACGGTCCGCGAAATCCTGAAACTGACGACCGAGAAACACCCCACCGTACTTTGGCAGTCCGGTGACCCCGACGAACCCATTGTCAACGAGTGGCTTCTGCTTGCGC
>JADGOT010000261.1 GCA_017882805.1 Glaciihabitans sp.
AACGACGCGCGCGCCGGCCGCCGTCGCGCGCTCTAGTGCGGCGGCATTGCGAACGGACACTTTCTGGTCGACGCCGACGAGGGTGCCGTCGAGGTCGACGAGGATGAGGCGTGGGGCGGAGGTTTCAGGCACGGGCTAGCTTCACAGTCATTGAATCGACTCGTTCTGCGATGATCTCGCTGGCCGACCAGCGCTCCTGCTCGCGGCCCAGGAGTTCCGCAAGGTCAATCTCGTCGAGACCCTCGAGTAGCGAGAGCTGCACGATCAATTCCGGCCCGGCAAGTCGGGCATCCGGATCTCCCGGCGCCAGCTGAATGGCGACGATCGCACTCTCGCCATCCGCCGCCGCCATGAACTCCGCCAGCACCTCCTCGTCGAGGTAGCTTGGCTGCCACGGGCGGCGCTGCGCCATCGCCCAGAGCGCTGGACGGCGGATAGCGAACTCGGTTTCCGTCGTCGCGTCCAGCACGACGAGATCGGTCCCCTCGCTCGCGGCCGCAAGCGCGACCCGCACGCCGTCCGCAGGAATCGGTCGCGCATTCGGGTTCCATTGCGCCATCGCCGCGACCGACGTGAAGGCCGGGAGAACCGAACGACCATCCGGGCCAGCGACCGTGATGATCGACAGTTCCTGTGTCTTGTCGACGGTGTGTCCGCTCGGCGCAGTTCCCACGTCGCCGGCGTGTGCGACGAGCGGGATCAGCAGTCGCGAGATCCGCACCTCCTCGACGACCTCCGCCTCTCCGAGCTCACGGCTGCGGAAGCGCTTGAGAGCCTCGAGCAGCTTGGCCGGGGCGGATCCGTCGTCGTTCGACGCCTCGGCGTGATCGAAGGATCGCCCCTCCCACGGGACGCCCGCGGAGTCGCTGCCAGACATCAGTCGCTGACAGTCATCAGTCGCGCGCCGTGGCCAGCGCCTGCGGCAGCGTAAACGCGCCGGCGTACAGCGCCTTGCCGACGATCGCGCCCTCGACTCCCAGCGGCACCAGTTCGCGAAGGTCGACCAGGTCTTGCAGGCTCGACACGCCCCCCGACGCAATGACCGGTTTGTCGGTGTGCTCGCACATTGACCGCAGTAGCTCCAGGTTTGGGCCGTTGAGCATGCCGTCCTTGTTTACGTCGGTGACGACGTAGCGGGAACACCCGGCGGTCTCGAGCCGATCGAGCACCTCCCAGATGTTTCCGCCCTCGCGGGTCCAGCCGCGGGCCGCGAGCGTCTCGCCACGAACATCCAGTCCAACCGCGATCCTGTCGCCATGGCTGCGGATGACCGCATCCGCCCAGTCGGGATTCTCGAGCGCTGCCGTGCCGAGGTTCACGCGGCGACACCCGGTCTCGAGTGCCGCAGCGAGGGAAGCGTCATCCCGGATGCCTCCGGAAAGCTCGATGTTGACCGACTTCGGCGTGTTCGCGACAACGCGCTTGAGCAGCTCGTAGTTGTTGCCCCGACCAAAGGCCGCGTCGAGATCAACGAGGTGAATCCATTCGGCGCCCTGCTCGACCCATTCGTTTGCCGCATCCACCGGGTCGCCATAGCTGGTCTCGGTGCCCGCTGCGCCCTGGGTCAGGCGAACGGCCTGGCCGTCGGCGACATCCACGGCGGGGAGCAGGATGAGGGCAGGTGTGGTCATTACAGCACTTTCTCTGGTGCAGGGCTTTGGCGAATTACAGGCTGGCGAGCCAGTTGCGGAGCAGGCGGATGCCAGGCGGGCCCGACTTCTCGGGGTGGAACTGAGTGGCAGTCAACGGTCCATTCTCCACCGCGGCGAGGAACCGACCGCCGTACTCGGACCAGGTCAGCTTCGCCTGCTTCATCGGAGGAGTGGGGTCGAGTGTCCATTCCTGCGCGGCAAACGAGTGCACGAAATAGAAGCGCTCATCGGCGATCCCCTCGAACAGAACGGAGGAAGCCGGCGGATCCACGGTGTTCCAGCCCATGTGCGGAAGGATGGGCGCGTCGAGTTCGCGGACGACTCCCGGCCACTCCCCCAGACCCGGCGTTTCGTTGCCGCGCTCGACACCGTTTTCAAACAGAATCTGCATGCCGACACACACGCCGAGCACGGGGCGGCCTCCAGCGAGTCGGCGCTCGATCAGCTCCCCGCCGCGCACGGCGTTCAACTGGTTCATGACCGCGGAAAACGCGCCGACGCCGGGTACGAAGAGTCCGTCTGCGGCCGAAACCTTCGCGCGATCAGCGGTGAGCTCGACGGTTGCGCCCGCGAGCTCGAGTGCCTTGGCGGCCGAGTGCACATTGCCAGAACCGTAGTCCAGGACCACGACCGTTGGACGACCGCTGTTAGACGAGCCCATCGGTCAGAGCGCGCCCTTAGTCGACGGAATTCCCTTGACGCGTGGGTCCAGGGAAACAGCCTGACGGAACGCGCGCGCAAACGCCTTGAACTCCGCCTCCGCGATGTGGTGCGGATCGCGACCGGCAAGCACGGTCAAGTGAACGGTCAGGCCCGCGTTGAGCGTGATCGCCTCAAACACGTGACGCACCATTGATCCGGTGAAGTGACCACCGATGAGGTGGTGTTCGAAGCCCGCGGGCTCACCGGAGTGCACAAAGTATGGACGCCCGGAAATATCGATGACCGCCTGCGCGAGGGCGTCGTCGAGCGGCACGAGAGCGTCACCGAAACGCGAGATACCCGCCTTGTCGCCGAGCGCCTGAGCTATCGCGGTGCCGAGCACGATGCCCGTGTCCTCGACCGTGTGGTGGATGTCGATCGACGTATCGCCCGTCGACTTCACCGCGAGGTCGACCAGCGAGTGCTTGGCGAACGCGGTGAGCATGTGGTCAAAGAAGGGCACCGAAGTGTCGATCTTCGAGGTGCCGGTGCCGTCGAGGTTCAGCGTCAGATCGACGCTCGACTCACTCGTCGTACGCTCGATGTGCGCAGTGCGGTCGCTCGTCATGCTCCGATCCTACCGAGACGGGGGAACGACCACGGACGGCTTCGCGGCTGCGGTGAGGCGCTGCAGCACGTCGATAAACTCTGTCGTCTCGGCCTCGGTGCCCGCAGTTACGCGCAGGTGGTTCGCTATTCCCAGGTCACGGATGATGATGTCGTTTGCGAGGAGTGCCTCGAACATCGCGTGTGGGTCGCTGACACCGCCAAACAGCACGAAGTTGGCCCAGCTCTCGTGAACGGGATAGCCGAGCTTCGGTAGTTCGACCAGCAGTCGGTCGCGCTGGGCCTTGATGTCGTCGACCATCGCGAGCATTTCCGCTGTGTGCGCAAGCGCGGCGATCGCCGCTGCCTGAGTGAACGCGGACAGGTGGTACGGCAGACGCACGAGGCGCATCGCATCTGTCACCGCGGGGTCCGCGGCGAGGTAGCCGACGCGAGCGCCGGCGAAAGCGAACGCCTTACTCATCGTGCGAGTGACCACCAGACGCGGTCGGCCGGGCAATAGCGTCAGCGCGGTCGAGAGATTGGCCGGTGCGAACTCGGCGTACGCCTCGTCGACCAGAACCATGCCGTCGGTCGCCTCGTACGCCGCCACGATGGTGTCGAGATGCAGCGGAGTGCCGGTCGGATTGTTGGGCGAGCAGAGAAAGACGATGTCGGGCTTCTCGCGCTCGATCGCGGCGACCGCCGTCTGGGGCGAGATGCGGAACTCCTCGTCACGGTCGGCGCCAATCCAGCGCGTTCCGGTGCCCGCGGCGATGATCGAGTGCATCGAGTACGTGGGGCGGAATCCCAGCACACTTCGCCCCGGTCCTCCGAACGCTTGGAGAAACTGTTGCAGGATCTCATTCGAGCCGTTTGCTGCCCAGATGTTCTCCGCGGTCAGCCCGTGACCGAGATAGCGCGAGAGGCTCTCGCGGAGCGCGCTGAACTCGCGATCCGGGTAACGGTTGACGGTACGAATCGCGAGGGCGAGCGCGGCTTGGATATCGACGGCAACATCCTCGGGAATCGGATGCGTGTTCTCGTTGACGTTGAGCTGAATGCGTACGTGCTCCTGCGGCGCACCATACGGCGTCTGGCCGCGGAGGTCATTCCGGATGGGAAGGTCGGCGAGTGTGATCGGCTCTTGAGAAGGCACTGCCCAAGCTTAAAGGCCTAGCACCACCATGGAAAATTAGTGCCCCTGCTGCGCCGGGCCACTGTATTTGGCTGGTACAGACAGCTGCTCACCCGGGTAAATGTCAGCCGAGCCAAGGCGGTTCACCGAGATGATGTCGGCGATGACGTCGCGGGGGTCAGAGTTGGGTGCGATCTGCTTGGCGAGGCTCCACAGCGACTCTCCGCCAACAACGGTGACCTTGGCGAGCGGGGTCGACGAGTTCGTTGCCGTCGCGCCTCCGGCGTTGATGCCAAAGACCAGCGCCGCGATCACGACGGGAGTCGCCACAAGGGTGAGCAGTACCGTACGACCGCGCTTGGTCATACGCAGATGGGAGCGACGGACGGGACGAGCGTAGCTAGTACCGCTTCTGAACGGAACGGCACCGACTGTAATGGCGCTCATATCGCACTCCTTCTGAACTACAGGTTCTCGCATCCGGCAACCCGGCACTCGGCCGGGAGCACCGAGTGGCCGGATGCGAAGCTTTGTACCGAACATATCTTCGATTATTCGAAAATGCAACCCGATATTCGAACATTGCGGCAACTATTTCGCCGACACACTCGAACAGGTGTTTCTTTTGGGTCTCTAAACGGATACAGTTTCGATTGTTGCTAGTTCCTACAGAACCAGCGGCCACCGACATTTGCCATGCGAGCGGAGAAACCAGTGGATGAAGCAGCCGAGCGCCCCTCGACTCGTCGCCGAACGAGCCTGAGCGACAAGCAGCAGGCCATTCTCGAGGCCATCCAGGTCTCGCTGGACTCTCGGGGCTACCCGCCGAGCATGCGCGAGATCGGTGACGCCGTCGGTCTGTCCTCTCTGTCGAGCGTGACCCACCAGCTCAACCAGCTCGAACTGAGCGGATACCTGCGTCGCGATCCCAACCGTCCGCGCGCCATGGAGATCCTCATCGATCTCCCCCGCCCAGAAGATGCATCACTCGCCACGCCCTCATTCGGTGATGCCGTAATGGTCCCGCTGGTCGGTCGCATCGCGGCCGGTATCCCGATCACTGCGGAACAGCACATCGAAGAGGTCTTCCCGCTCCCCCGCCAGTTGGTGGGAAAGGGCGAACTGTTCATGCTCAAGGTCGTCGGTGACTCGATGATCGATGCGGCAATCTGCGACGGCGACTGGGTCGTCGTTCATCCTCAACAGCACGCCGAAAATGGCGACATCGTCGCCGCGATGCTCGACGAGGAGGCCACCGTCAAGGTGTTCCGCCAGCGCGACGGACACACCTGGCTGCTCCCACGCAACTCCAGTTTCGAACCGATCCTCGGCGACTTCGCGACCATCCTCGGCAAGGTCACGGCAGTTCTTCGCAGCATCTGATTCACCGCAGCTGATTCGCCGCTGGCGAGTTCAGGATGTGCCTGCGTCGGGTTGAGGCCAGACTGGGCACATGACCAGGCTGCTTCCATGACTTTGGCCCAGGCGCTGCTCGGCTTTGCACTGGTCGCCGGCGTGATCACGCTGATCCCTGGGTTGGACACTGCGCTCATCCTGCGCGCCGCTCTCACCCAGAGCAAGCTTCATGCGTGGGCGTCGGCCGTAGGTATCGGCACGGGCTCGCTCATCTGGGGCGTTGCGGCGGCGGTCGGGGCATCCGCTCTGCTCGCCGCTTCCGAGGTGGCGTTTACGATCCTGAAACTCGCCGGAGCCGCATACATGGTGTTTCTCGGCGTGCGACTCATCGTCGTCAGCTTCCGAAAGGGCGTGCATGAGCTCCCGGCGGCGGATCGCCCAGGCGGATCCATTCGCACGGCGTTCGTGCGCGGCCTGCTCAACAACCTTCTCAACCCCAAGGTGGGCGTCTTCTACGTGGCGACAATCCCCCAGTTTCTGGCTGTCGGCGTCGCGCCGCTCTGGATGGGGCTGCTTCTCGCCCTCGTACATGACGCCGAATCGATCCTGTGGTTCGCCGTGCTCATTTATGGCGCGAACGCGCTTCGTCGCTGGCTAAACTCGCCCCGCGTCGAGCGCATTATCGACCGCGTGACCGGCTCCATCCTCATCGGGTTCGGTGCCATCGTCGCCT
>JADGOT010000262.1 GCA_017882805.1 Glaciihabitans sp.
AGACAGCGAAGATTCGCGACGGCCGGATGTACCGGGCTGAGCGCATCGTCGAGCGCATCGCCAAGGACTACGGGATCACCTGGGCCGACGTGCTCGCCCAGTCAATCGACGGCGGCACGATCGGCCGTCCGCACATTGCCGATGCACTGGTTGCCCACGGCGATGTGACCGACCGTAGCGCGGCTTTCCAGACGATCCTGCACTGGAGGAGCGGCTACTACGAGAAGTACTACGCGCCGTCCCCGCTGGCGGGGGCGCAGATGATTGTTGCCGCCGGGGGAGTACCGGTGCTCGCGCATCCGGCCACCCACGGTCGATACCGAGCGCTCGAGGATTCCGCGATCAAGAGCCTGAAGGACGCCGGTCTGTTCGGCCTCGAGATTCACCACCGGGACAACACCGAGGATGGCAAGGTGCGACTCTACGAGTTGGCACGAAAGTTTGACCTACAGGTCACCGGGTCGAGCGACTATCACGGCGAGGGCAAACCGAACCGGCTGGCCGAGAACACCACCGAGCCCGCGGTGCTTGAGAAACTCCTTGCCGTCGGCACCGGCAGTCGACCGGTACAGGGTTGAGACCTACGGGATAAGCACCTCGTCAAGCGCGCCGCGGACCCATCGTGCGTAAGCATCGACGGTCCAGCCTGCATCGACCACGAGAGCGTGGTAAACATCAGGATGCCCGAGCGACCAGATCGATGCGCCCGTCTCGGCGTCGGTCTTGCCTGCGGAGACTCCACCTAACCCGCGGAACTGAGCGGCGGCCTTTCCGTAGTTTCGCAGGCGGGCAGATGACCTTCGTTGCTGCAGCGCATCGACCTCCGGGTCGACCGCCGCTGCCTGTCGGAGTACTGCGAAGATGGCGCCCGCGCGTCCGTTGAACTCGACCATCCAGTCGGCAAGAACCTGAACCGCCGCCGGTAGGTCGGGAGCCGCGGCAATCCTCTCGCTCATGAACTGGGGGACGGTCACGGTGCCGTCGCTTCCCGTAACGATGCGTTCGAGGATCGCGTTCAGTAGGGCGGCTTTGTTGCCGACCGAGTTATAGATGGTCTGGACCGCGACTCCCGACTCCCGGGCGACTAGGTCGATAGTTGTGGCGACATAGCCGGTCTCGAGGAACAGGCGCTCTGCAACCCGGCAAATCTCGTCTCGGGTGGCCTGCGCCTGCTGTTGGCGGCGATTCCCGCTGACAGCATTGACGTTTGACATCTCACTAGGATAGCGTTCCATTCACTAGAACGACATTCCAATGAGGGTGAAGAAATGACCAAGCAGAAGATTGTGATCATCGGGGCCGGACAGGCTGGTCTCGCGCTCGGCCGCGAACTGAGCGTTCGTGGGGTTCAGTTCACGATGCTCGACGCCGGTTCGGCCGTTGGGCAGTCCTGGCGTGATCGTTGGGACTCGCTGACAATATTCACGCCGGCGAAGTACAGCTCACTTCCGGGCCGAGCCCTGCACGGTCCGCCGCACCAGTCGCCAACGAAGGACGACGTTGCCGCGTACTTGACGGCGTACGCCGAGCAGTTCGCGCTTGCGGTTCGGTCAGGCGTGCACGTGTCCCGTGTCTCATCGTCACAGGGCCGCTATCTGCTCGAGACCAGCGCCGGCCCGATTGAGGCAGACGTCGTGGTGGTCGCGACGGGGCCAAACACGCGCCCGTTCATCCCGGCGGCAGCAGGCACGCTTGACGCGACGATCGTTCAGCTGCACAGCTCCGACTACCGCAATCCATCATCCGTGCCGGAGGGAGACGTGCTTGTGGTTGGCGCGGGCACCTCGGGAACTCAACTCGCGCTCGAGTTGAGCGCATCCCATCGCGTCACAATCGCTGGGCGGCCGACGCCACCCATTCCGCCCCGAGTGAGTCGCCTTTTCGGCGCGATCCAGTGGCGCATCATCAACACCGTTTTGACTCGGTCGACTCCGATGGGGCGAAAGGCGGCTCGCGGTTTCTTCGGACGCGGCGCACCGCTAATCGGAGTTGGCGTGCCCGACCTGGTCAAGGCTGGCGTGCAGCGAGTCGGTCGGTTCACTGGAACACAGGACGGCATGCCGGTGGTTGACGGTGCCGGCGTGCTCGAGCCGTCATCGATCATCTGGGCAACCGGCTACCGTCCGGACTTCGGCTGGATCGACGAGGTCGCACTAGACCAGGCTGGCTGGCCCGACACCGAACGAGGCGTGGCGGTCGATGCCCCCGGGCTCTTCTTTGTCGGCATGCCGTTCCAGTACGCCGTCTCATCGGGACTTCTCGGTGGCGTCGCACGTGATGCCGCGTACGTCGCCGCTCGGATCGCCGAGCGCGTCGAAAACTCAGGAGAAACCGACGGTCCGATCCCTATTCCGGTTCGGACCTCGCAAATCGCCTGAGTTTTCAGCGCGAAAAGAGCTAACTAGGCTGCGGGCGGCGCTGCAGGGCCGTCGCCCGAGGGACGACGACGGGTGCGGTTTCGGCGACGAGCCGGTGCCGCACCGTCGTGAGTCCCCGAGCCAGAAGCGCCTGCCTCGTGTGGACGCCGGTCGGATGCCGGACCACTGGATGACCCGGTGCCGCGAGTGCGCGTGCGGGAGCGATCGCCATCGCGGCGCTCACGCGGTGGGTGGGACGCGGCGACCTCGACCTTGGGCGTGGGGCTCGGCTTCAGGCGGCCCTTCGAGCCCACCGGGATGTCGAGGTCCGCGAACAGGTGCGGCGACGACGAATAGGTCTCGACCGGCTCCGGCTGGCCCATGTCGAGCGCTTTGTTGATCGCCGCCCACTTGTGCATGTCGTCCCAGTCGACGAACGTCACCGCGATGCCGGTCTTGCCGGCTCGACCGGTACGGCCGGCGCGGTGCAGGTAGGTGTCGTGGTCATCCGGGATCGTGTGGTTGATCACGTGGGTGACGTCGTTGACGTCGATTCCGCGCGCCGCAACATCCGTCGCGATGAGGATGTCTTTCTTACCCGCCTTGAACGCGGCCATTGCGCGCTCGCGCTGCTCCTGGTTCAGGTCGCCGTGAACTGCGGCGGCGTTGAAGCCCCGATCGTTGAGCTCTTCGACCAGTTTCGCGGCAGCGCGCTTGGTGCGGGTGAAGACGACGGTCTTGCCGCGGCCTTCGGCCTGCAGGATGCGTGAAATCACTTCGTCTTTGTCGAGGGAGTGTGCACGGTAGACGACGTGCTTGATGTTGGCCTGGGTTAGACCCTCATCCGGATCGGTGGCGCGGATGTGGATCGGACGGTTCATGAACCGGCGGGCGAGGGCGACAATCGGGCCGGGCATTGTGGCAGAGAACAGCATGGTGTGGCGGGTCGGGCTGGTCTGAGCGAACAGCTTCTCGATGTCGGACAGGAATCCGAGATCGAGCATCTTGTCGGCCTCGTCGAGAACCATGACCTTGACATCCTTGAGCGACAGCATTCGCTGCGAGGCGAGGTCGAGCAGGCGACCCGGAGTACCGACGACGACCTGCGCGCCGGCCTTGAGCTGTTCCACCTGGCCCTCGTAGGCCTTGCCGCCGTAAATGGCGACGACCTGGGTGGCGCGATTGGACGCCGCGAGCACGAGGTCTTCCGCAACCTGAACGCAGAGCTCACGGGTCGGAACCACGACGAGCGCTTTTACGCCCGGCTCGGGGTTGGTGCCGAGCGCCTGCAGCAGCGGAAGTCCGAAGCCGAGCGTCTTACCGGTACCGGTCTTGGCCTGGCCGATGATGTCTTGCCCGGAGAGTCCGAGCGGGATGGTCTGTTCCTGAATCGGGAACGGCCCGATGATGCCTTTTGTCGCAAGAGCATCGACCATGTCCTGTTCGATACCGAGATCAGCGAAAGTCCCAACATTGTCTGAAGACACAGTACGTAGCCCCGTCAGCTGGGAATCCCCAGCAGCCTAATGTGACGCCCGTTTTGGCATGGGGCGTGCGGCTCCCGCCAGAAATGGGGAGCATTAGCTCCTAGTTTAGCCGGAAAGCCCCGATCAGGACGCGCGACGGACCGCTCGGTGCACCGCCGCACACGCGGCCGAGCCCGCGCGACGCCTAAACTTGGCGTGTGGTGAACTGGTTTCGGCGTCGACGCGCGCAAGCTCCGGCGCCAAAACTTCGTGCCCGCGTCGTGGGGGAGACGCCCAGTACCAAGGTCGATTTGGCCACACTGACGCCCGACCTCACGACGTTTCTCGGCAAGTCTGCGTATCTCCAGCTCGCCGTATTCGAGAACCTCAGTCGCGTCGTTCGCACGGCCCCATCCACAGAGGCCAAGTCTGCTCTCAGCCAGGTCGCCGGTCTCGCGCTCATCAAGCACCAGGGTTTGGTGGCTGAAATCGAACGCCACGGCGCAGACGCAGCAACCACAATGCAGCCGTTCGTCTCGGAGATCGATCGTTTTCAGCGCGTCACCGAGGGCAACGACTGGTTCGAGTCTGTGACGAGTTGCTACCTGACCGCGGGCTTCCTCGACGACTTCCTGGTTCGACTCTCGACCGGACTACCGGGCGCTGCGGGCGACCGGATTGTCGCCATCCTCGAGGCGGACTCCGGCGAGGCGGTCGTAGTCTCGGAGCTTCTTGCAGCGATCGAGACCAACCCAAGCCTGGGTGCTCGTCTTGCAATGTGGGGCAGGCGGCTGGTCGGTGACACCATGCTATTGGCGCGTTGGACTCTTCGCCCGAGCGACAATCACGACTCGGATGAGGCTCGGATCGAGCCGGTCTTCACGGAACTGATTGCAGCGCACACCCGAAGAATGGATGCGCTCGGCCTGACCGCGTAGAACCCAGCTGCGGCCCGGCTGCAGTTATACCCTGCGGCAGTTAAGCCCTGCTGCAGTTAAGCCCTGCTGCAGTTAGGCCCTCGACAGTTGCTGCAGCATCGTTTCATCGTTGCCGCGGCGGCGGCGGGGAACGATCAGCGCAAGAATCAGCGAGACAACGCCCCCGGCGGCGAGGCTGACCAGCCAGATCCAGCCGCCGTCAAACTTCCAGCCCAACCACGTCAGCCCGACCCACACGAGGGCGGTAACAGCGGCAGCGATAGCGGGGACGAGCACGACGCCGTAGGCGTCACGACCAGGCAGTGCGTAGCGCGCGCCGAGGCCGATGCAGAACGAGATCAGAGTGACAAAGAGCAGTTCCATGACTACGCCACGAATCCGACGCGACGCGACACTTCTGAACCAACCTCGATGTATCCGAACGACGCGGTCGGGATGATGTACACCTTCTGCTTGTCGTCGATGAGACGAATGTACTTCGCGTCGGAGTCGAGTGCTGCGGCAACGACCTTCTCGACCTCGGCGGGTGTCTGCCCGGTCTCGAAGGCGATTTCGCGGGGGCTGTTCAGGATGCCAATTCGAATGTCCACGAGGATCAGATTACGACAGTTCGAATTACCCGGAGTCCGGGTTTCTCTGATGGCAGAACTGGAGGCCTCGCGGGGGCGAGGATGTCCGCGCCCTCCACTAACTTTGGCAGTGTGAGCATCCTGGGTTTCGAGCGCGTCGCGGCGTCCACCGCACCCACGCTAACTCCGCGCCTCGATCAGGCGCAGCAGGCCGTGATCGACCTTGGCGACAACCAATCGGCGTCGGTTATTGGTGCGCCCGGTACCGGCAA
>JADGOT010000033.1 GCA_017882805.1 Glaciihabitans sp.
ACAGACACTCACGATCGTGACAATCGACGCTGTGCTCATGGCGAACGTGATCATCTTCCTCGCCGGCTTCAGGCAGATCATCAAGAACTCGGCAAAGGGTCTCGAGTGGATCGCTGACCTCACCTATGGAGCGGGCCTGGTCTTCGTCGCGACGACGCTGGTGGGCGATGCAATGGAGGGCGGCGCGGCGCTTGACGCGCAGGAGGCTCATCCCTCCGTCGCCGTGCTGCGGGCCTTGACCGAGGGTCACACTCTGCTGTTCGGCTCGATTGGCTGCGTGATGATCGCGCTCATCGCGGCGTCATCCGGCACGGTCATCTTGCGCTCGGATGTTCTGCCGCGCTGGACGGGGGTGGTCGCCTACGTGGTTGCCGGGCTGAACATCGCAGCGATTCCGACACTGTTCGGAGGCACGAGCGACACCTCGTTCATCGCGGCAGGCGGGCTCGGCGTCACGATATTCGCCACGTTCCCGTGGCTCGCGTGGGTCATCGTCGTAGGAGTCGTGACCGTTCGTGGTCACCGCCCGACGAGAAGGCGACTACTTCGAATAGCCGGACTTAGCTATGGCGACGACGGCCATAACCACCAGGACGCCGCCAACAACGCTAAGAAGACTGATAACGGTAATCAGAACTGAGACAGCCATTCGTTCGTCCTTCTCTTACGCGAATCCAACAGTGCCAACGCTACCAAGGATCAGGCGACTAGCGGCCCTGACGAGGTCGACCCACGCGTCGAACACCCTTAACGGCGGGTGCGCGACCCTTGCCCTTTGATGCCTTCGCTTTGCCGCCGGGTGCCGGCGCCGATGCCTTGGCCGCCGCGGCCGACTTGGCTCGCTCGAGCTGCGTTTTCGCCAAGAGCTCGGCACCCTTGGTGGTGAGCACCGTTGTCGGGGCGGAATAGTCGAACAGCGGATAGCCCAGCTCGGCTTCGAGTTCTTTGACGGATGCGATGAGAGTCGATCGCGAAACGCCAACCGATTTTGCCGCGTGCGCGAAGTGCAGCTGCTCGGCAGCCGCCACGAAGTCGCGCATGATCTTGTCCACGTCGCTACGTTACCGTCGCCCGTTGCACCTAGAGTCTGCGCATGGCTTCCGAGATTAATCCAGAGTTCGCGGAGTGGGTGACGGACTGCCTCGCCCCGGGCGGGTCTCTGCATACCGCACGCGGTCTCCGGGATGGCGGCGCGCCCTGGTTAGTTGAGGGGCGCGGCGTCGACGGGAACGACGTCGAAGGCGTGCTCCGGGTCGGTCCTGTGGGAGAGCCGGAGGTCATCCGGGTCGAAGCCGCGTCGCTGCGGTTTGCGGCCGCCAACAATCTGCCCGTTCCGAAGGTCTATGGGATGCGCGATGACACAGATCCTGCCCTGCTCCTGATCGAGCGCGTGCAGGGCAGCAGCGACATACCGCCGGAGCGATCCTCACTCCGACTTCGAGCGCTCGGCGCGTTCGCTGCCCGGCTGGGGTCACTCGACCCGCCTGCCGAGTTTGTGCGTCGCACCCGGTCCATTTCGGGGGTGGACTTCGTGGCGCTTCGCCGTGAGGGTGCACCGCAGCCCTTGCTCGAGCGAGCCGAGGCGATTGTCAATGCCCACGTACCAACTTCGCGCCCTGGCATGGTTCACGGTGATCTGTGGCAGGGCAATTCAATGTGGGTGGGCGATGAGCTTGCCGCGATCATCGACTGGGACTGTTCGGGCATCGGGCCGTCGGGGATCGACCTCGGCTCGCTCCGACTTGACGCGGCAATGTGCTTCGGCGTCGCCGCCGAACGCGACGTGCTTGACGGCTGGCAGCAGATCTCGGGGAAGGCATCCGATGTGGCTTACTGGGATCTCGTGGCCTGCCTCTCGACGCCACCCGAGCTCAGCTGGTTCGTACAAGCGACGCAGGCACAGGGACGACCCGACCTAACCCAGGACATCATGCGCGGTCGCCGGGATCAGTTTCTCGCCAACGCGCTTCGCCGCTCGCCCTGACGACGGCGGGCGCGGGATCGTTCACTGACTAGGGTTCAATCATGACTCATGGTCGTCACGTCGATTCGTACGATCCGACCGGCAACGATTCCGGGGTTCCGACCGTCGATTCGGGATGGCCAGAGGCGTACGACCCGTCCGGCGACGCGCCTCACCTCAGCGAGACGGCGGTGCCCGGGCGGCACGGTCTTGGTCTCTTTGCCCTGGTCTTGGCCGGCTTGGTGATCGTGGGGACCGTCATCGCGTCAATCCTGATCGGTTCAGCGGGCGGACAGTTCGCGACCGGTCGCACCGCCAACGGTTTCGACTACAACCTCGCCGGCAGTGGCCCGGGGGTCGCGGCGGTGGCTACCGCCACAGTGTGGCAGTACGTACTCGGCACAGCATTTGGGGTGTGGGCGATCGTGCAGGGGATCGTCGCGATTGCGAAGAACCGGGGACGGCTGTTTGGCGTCCTCGCGATCCTCGTGGCGGCGTCTGGGCCGCTGGTGTCGGTCATCGTCACCCTGATCGCGGCATCCCAGCACCTGCCCAACTGAGCAATCTGAATAGCTAGCTCGAGCTGACCTGCACCGCGTATCGGAACAGGTCGAGTACGCTGCCGAGTTTTCCGTATCCACGATTTGCTCTGCAGGCCTTGTCGACCGTTGAGTCGTTCGAGCCACACTGTGCCTGTGCCGCCGCCTCAAGATCGAGCCTCGCCCGGGAGAAACCGGAGAGCGACCAGCCAAGGGGAACAGAGACCGCCGGCTGAGTCGACGGGGATGCGACGACCACGCCCTCCGGCACGAGTGCTCGCGTGCCCGCGACCGCCTTGTCGCACGTTGCACTCGCCGAGCCCGGATGTGTAAGTGAGAAGCCACCGCAGACCTGCGAGAGACCATTGGAGATTCGAGTGAGCCAGGCCGATGGCGAGACCAGCGCGATCTGCGCGTCCTGCACGGCCGCGATGGGAACCAGGGCGTCCGGCTTGGTCTTGTTGGGCGTCGAGGTGAGGTCAAGGCCCGGGTCGTTGGAGGCATAGATCACGATCGGCACCACGAACGGCGACGCTGCTGAGCCCGTCTCCTTCGCGTTGAAGCGGGAAACCACGCTCGCGAGCTCGGGCGAGATGTCCGAGATCGAGCCAATGGCACTGTTGTCTGCAGTGCCGCCATCCACGAGTTGCATGCTCTGAAGATTTGCGCGCGAGGAGGTCAGGCAGTTCGAGGGCAGCGTCTGGTTCGATACTCGTCCGGGCGGGCTGATTACGGGGAACCGCGCCGAGAGCTCGGCGGCCGTCGACCAGTTGAGATCAGCCATGCAGTGTGCGCCGAGGTAGTCCTCCAGATCG
>JADGOT010000263.1 GCA_017882805.1 Glaciihabitans sp.
AACGGCCAGCGGATGACGCCCGAGTTGTTCACCGTGTAGTCGAGGCCGCCAACCGACATCGAGTAGAGCTCCTGGGCGGACAGCGCCGCGACGGAGTCGCGTGAAATCGTGGCCTCCTGGCCCGACGTCGCGCTGATGTGCTGGCCGTTGATCGTCGACGAGTTCTTGCTCGCTTTGGCGACGGATGCGTTAGCGGTAGCGGAGGTGAACAACAGTGGCGAGCCCGCAGTGGCGATAGCAAATGCCGCAGCAAGACCGAGCGCGACGACGGAGACAAAGAACTTTGCAATCCGCTTGCCAATGGGCTTTTTAGGGGGTCGCTTGCTGCCGGACGGGCGCGAAACGGACGATTTCATTTCTTTGCGAAGGCGGCGATCCGATTCAGCCCGCTTGCGAGCCACTCGTCGAGATCGACTGGTCGACCGTTCGCGAAGGTCTCGTCGTCTAACTGGTGAGGTACCGAGGCCAAGTTGGTCGAACGGGTCGAGATTCGACAACAAGGGCTCCTTCCTCTTTCGCTGTGCGCGGGCCGCTGCACGCGGGTTTGGATGGTCCGTGCGCACGCGATAAATAATCACGAACGGATAACGGACTTCAAAAGCCTAACCGCATGAGCCATTTCGGCCAAGTCACCAGTTCGGGCCACGCTCGATTGGTTCCCCAATTGTGACCGGTAGCGCCCCGAGCGAGCGTTTGTATACAAGGTAAAGTACGGCCATGCGCGCAAGCGAAACGGCCTACCAGTTGCTCCGGGATGAGATCATCCAGTGGAAACTCGAGCCCGGAACACCACTCGGCGAGGTCGAGACTTCGCTACGACTCGGTGTTTCCCGCACCCCGCTGCGCGAAGCGCTGTCCCGGCTGATCGCCGAGGGGCTGGTACGAACCGGTCCTGGACGCACGGCGGTCGTCACGAGCCTGTCCCTCCGCGACATCGTCGAACTCTTCGAACTGCGTGAGGCCCTCGAGACCCAGGCAGCGCGGCTGGCGGCGCGTCGACGGGAGCCGTCCGTGTTCGAAGCGCTTCGCGCTGAGTTTCTGACGGGCAGCCGAGACGCCTCCGGTGCCTCCGCGGAGGATCGTCCGTACGATCTGGCGGATGCGCTGGATGTCGCGATCGACGAGGCCGCCGGCAGCGTCTATCTCCAGGGCGCCCTGCGCGACCTGCGCGGTCATCTCGCCCGAGTACGACGCAGCGCTCACTCGAACGCGGATCGACTCGCTAGGGCAACTAGCGAGCACGTGCTGATCGTGGATGCCATCCTCGCGCAGGACGAGGCGCTGGCAGCATCCGCGACGTCGGTCCACCTGCACAACAGCCTGGCCAACATCCTCGCGTCACTACCGCCCGAAGCCGCCCGCTAGTTTTCGAACGGGCCGCCGCCGCTCGACGCGCTGCTGATACTTTTGCGTGCATGACCGAGCAGCTAACGTACAGCGACTATCTCGCACTCGATGACCTGCTGGGGGCGCAGCATCTACGCAGCACTCCGCCACATCACGACGAACTGCTTTTCATCATCCAGCACCAGACCTCTGAGTTGTGGCTCAAGCTGATGTTGCATGAACTCCGGTCGGCGCGGGATGCGCTGCGCGTCGACGACTTGCACACGGCTCTGAAGCGCACGGCGCGCGTGAAGCAAATCCAGTTCTCGATGACCGAGCAATGGTCGGTGCTCGCAACCCTGACGCCGTCGGAGTATGTCGAGTTCCGCCGCTTCCTCGCGACGTCGTCGGGTTTCCAGTCGTATCAATACCGTGCGGTCGAGTTCTTGCTTGGCAACAAAAACGCGGCGATGCTCGACGTGTTCGATTCCGACCCTTCAGCCCGGGCGATGTTGGCGGAGCTACTCGAGCAACCCACGCTCTACGACGAGTTCCTGCGCATGCTCGCAAGGGCGGGTTTTGCGGTTCCCGCATCCCTCCTGGAGCGCGACGTGACGCTCGCCCACGTGTTCACTCCGGAGCTCGTGCCAGTACTCCTGTCGATCTACCAGTCGTCGGCCGAGCACTGGCGGTTCTACGAAGCGTGCGAAGAACTCGTCGACCTTGAGGACAACTTCCAGCTCTGGCGATTCCGTCACCTTCGTACAGTGCAGCGAACGATCGGCATGAAATCCGGCACCGGCGGAAGCGCCGGCGTCGCATTCCTCGAGCGCGCGCTCAGCCAAACGTTCTTCCCGGAGCTCTACGCCGTGCGCAACGAGATCGGCGCCTGATCGTCGTTCGGAGTGAAAGTATACAAAGCTCCCGATTCCCACCCGCTTGCGCCTAATATTGGTGTTATTGTATACATTTGACGCTCATTCAAAGGACTCTGCATGAAGCTCCATCCCGTTCGCGTGTACCGAAGTGACGAGAATCTCGCTCGGGAAGACCAGCTCGCGTGGAAACTCGCGGCTGTTGCATCCGAGCAGCTCGCCCCGACGGATGCGGTCGTAGACATGGTCATTAATCGCGTGATCGATAACGCGAGCGTCGCGACGGCATCCCTTCGCCGCGGTCCGATCATTGCCTCGCGATCACAAGCCGCCGCGCATCCGGTCTCTCGTGGTGGCTCGGGATCGACCGTCTTCGGCTCGACCTCGCTCACCAGCCCCGAATGGGCAGCCTGGGCGAACGGCGTGGCTGTGCGGGAGCTCGACTACCACGACACCTTTCTCGCCGCGGAGTACTCGCACCCGGGCGACAACATCCCACCGATCCTCGCCGTCGCACAGCACACCGGAAAATCCGGCGCCGAGTTGGTCAAGGGAATCGTCACCGGCTACGAAATCCAGATCGACCTGGTGAAGGCCATCAGCCTTCATGCCCACAAGATCGACCACGTCGCCCACCTCGGCCCGAGCGCCGCAGCCGGCATTGGAACGCTGCTCGGCCTGCCGACCGAGATCATCTTCCAGGCCATCGGCCAGGCGCTGCATACGACGACCGCCACTCGCCAGTCGCGCAAGGGCGAGATTTCAACCTGGAAGTCGCACGCCCCGGCCTTCGCCGGCAAGATGGCAGTCGAGTCCGTGGATCGCGCGATGCGGGGCCAGACCAGTCCCACTCCGATCTACGAGGGTGAGGACGGCGTCATCGCCTGGCTTCTCGACGGACCAAACGGGCGCTACGAAGTCCCGCTTCCAGAGCACGGTGAGGCGCGTCTCGCGATCCTCGACAGCTACACCAAGGAGCATTCGGCCGAGTATCAGGCTCAGGCGTGGATCGACCTCGCTCGCCGCATGGGCAACGAGAACCCAGCGCTGCGCGACCCGGCGAACATCGCGAAGATCGTGCTGCACACCAGCCACCACACGCACAACGTGATCGGATCCGGCGCGAACGATCCGCAGAAGTACGACCCTAAGGCGAGCCGCGAGACCCTCGATCACTCGATCCCGTACATCTTCACCGTCGCCCTGCAGGATGGCGCGTGGGACCACAACTCGTCCTACTCGCCCGAGCGAGCGGGTCGCCCCGACACGGTCGAGCTTTGGCACAAGGTCACGACGGCCGAGGACGCGGAGTGGACGCGTCGCTATCACTCGCTTGACCCCAAAGAGAAGGCATTCGGTGGTCGTGTAGAGATCGATCTGACCGATGGCACCCGGGTGGTCGACGAGATAGCCGTCGCCGACGCGCATCCGCTGGGTGCACATCCGTTCGGTCGGGCCCAGTACATCCACAAGTTCCGCAGCCTCGCCGAGGGTGTTCTGCCTGCCGGCGAGATCGAGCGGTTTCTGGAAGTCGCTCAGCGGTTGCCCGAGCTGAAGGCTTCAGAACTGAACGGCCTCAACGTCGTCACCGATCTTTCGGACATCACCAATCCAAAGGGGATCTTCTAATGCTGTATTCGCGAGTACCCGCCCACGAGAAGCGTGCGGCCTTTCGCAAGGCTCTGGCCAGCGGCAAGCTGCTCCGGTTCCCGGGAGCGTTCAATCCTCTCAGCGCCAACCTCATTCAGCAGAAAGGCTTCGAAGGCGTTTATATCTCGGGCGCGGTTCTCGCAGCCGACCTTGGCCTGCCCGACATTGGGCTGACGACCCTCACCGAGGTCGCGACCCGTGGTGGCCAGATCTCTCGGATGACGGACCTGCCGACCCTCATCGACGCCGATACCGGGTTCGGCGAGCCCATGAACGTGGCGCGCACCGTGCAGACGCTCGAGGATGCCGGCGTTGCCGGGCTTCACATCGAGGACCAGATCAACCCGAAGCGGTGCGGTCACCTCGACGGCAAGGCGGTCGTCGATTCCGATACCGCGATCAAGCGCATCCGCGCTGCGGTGGATGCCCGTCGCGACCCCAACCTGCTCATCATGGCTCGTACAGACATCCGCGCCGTCGAAGGGCTTGCGGCAGCGATCGATCGTGCCAAGGCGCTCGTGGATGCCGGTGCCGACGCGATCTTCCCAGAAGCGATGAAAGACCTGTCCGAGTTCGAGGCAGTCCGCAAAGCGATCGATGTGCCGATGCTGGCCAACATGACCGAGTTCGGCAAGAGCGAACTCTTCACGACCCAGCAGCTCGAGGGCGTTGGCGTCAACATCGTCATCTACCCGGTATCGCTGCTGCGGCTGGCGATGGGCGCGGCCGAGCGCGGGCTGGATACTCTGGTTGCCGAGGGGTCCCTGAACAGCGAGGTCGCCAATATGCAGACTCGTGCGCGCCTCTACGAGCTCAACGACTACGCCGGGTACAACAGTTTCGACGAATCAGTTTTCAATTTCACGCTTTAGACAAGCACTGTGTAAACACAGGACGCTGTAGAACTGAACAAGAGAATCACTTGAGGAGTGGGCATGCTCGAGGACAAGGAAATCTACAAGGGTCTCGCTGGCGTGCCCGTCGACTACACAGCGGTGTCGAAGGTCAACCCCGACACTAACTCGCTGCTGTATCGCGGCTACCCCGTGCAGGAACTCGCCGCGAACAAGTCGTTCGAGGAGGTGGCCTACCTCCTCTGGAACGGTGAGCTGCCCACCCCGGCGCAGCTTGCCGACTTCGAAAAGCTGGAGCGCTCACAGCGCGCACTCGATGCGAACGTGAAGCGCGTCATCGACGACCTGCCATTGACCGCGCACCCTATGGACATCGTGCGCACTGCAGTGAGCGTCATCGGGGCAGATGACCCGAATGCCGAAGACTCAAGCGTCGCCTCCAATGCGGCCAAATCGATCGCGCTGCTGGCGAAGCTGCCGGCAATCGTCGCCTACGACCAGCGCCGTCGGCGCGGACAAGACCTCGTCGCTCCTCGGGATGACCTGGGCTACTCGGCCAACTTCCTGTTCATGACCTTCGGCGAGGTGCCGAGCGACGTGGTCGTTGACGCCTTCGACGTGTCGATGATCCT
>JADGOT010000264.1 GCA_017882805.1 Glaciihabitans sp.
ACGCGTCCGACTCCTGGCGCGCATCATCCACCTTGTTGGCGACAAGAAGCACAGGCTTCTTGGATGCCCGCAGCATGCGCACGACGTGCTCATCAGTCGAGGTTGCGCCCACCGTTGCATCAACGACAAAAAGCACAGCGTCGGCGAGATCGACCGCAATTTCGGCTTGGGCAGCAACAGACGCGTTGATGCCCCTGGCGTCGGGCTCCCAACCGCCCGTGTCCACAATGGTGAAGCGACGGTTGTTCCACTCGCCCTTGTAGTTGACGCGGTCACGCGTAACGCCAGGGGTGTCCTCGACTACGGCCTCACGGCGACCGATAATGCGGTTCACGAGAGCCGACTTACCGACGTTCGGACGCCCTACGATCGCGAGCACCGGCAGCGCCGGAAGGAAGACGATCGCGTCGGGGTCCTCGGTGACCGACTCGAGGACGTCGAGGTCTTCCTCGTCGAGCTCGTAGTCCTGAAGCCCCGCGAGAAGCGATGCCGCGCGCTGCGCTGCGTCCTCTTCTGAGAGCGAATTCAGACGGTCGACAATAGCGGTGTCCAACTCCCCGAAGTCGTCGGTGTCGTCGTCTGCCATTGCCTTTTCCTTAGCGTTACGTGTGTTTTGTGTCCGCCTTGCGCACGAGCGCGACCACAGCGGCGACCGTCTGATCGAAGTCGAGATCCGTTGAGTCGAGCGTTGTTACGCCGTCTGCGGCGTTCAGAAAGTCGACTACCTTCGAATCCTGGGCATCCCGTGAACTGAGCTGCCGAGCGGTCGACTCGGCCGATTCTCCAGTGAGTTCAGCCGAACGCCTGCCTATTCTAACTTGCTCGGAGGCAGTCAGCAGTATCCGCACGCTGGCATCGGGTGCGACGACAGTGGTGATGTCGCGACCCTCGACGAGGATGCCCGGCCAAAAGCTTGTCTCAATGATCGAGCGAAACAGGTCAACCATGTACTGCCGAACCTCGGGGATGCGCGCGACACTACTGACCGCAGCGCTCACCCACGGCTCGCGAATCTCGGCGGTCACATCGACACCGCCGACGTGCACCCAGTAGTCATCAGGATCGATGCCGATCTCGTACTCGAAGTCTTTGAGAGCAGCGGCAACCGTAACCGCATCCGAGAGGTCGGTCCCGTGCTGCAGGCAGTACAGGGCAAACCCTCGATACGCGGCCCCGGTGTCCTGGTAGCTGAAGCCCAGAACGCGCGCAGCGGCGCGGCTCACGCTCGACTTGCCGGATCCGGCGGGGCCGTCAATCGCGACGACGATCCTGCCGCCTTCTGAGTTGGTCACTCCGATGCTCCGGCAATTTTCCAGCCGCGCTCGTTGAGCTCGGCGATCAAGTGGTGTTCAATCTCCGGAACGACGCTGATCTCGGCGAGACCAAACTGCGCTCCGGGTGAATGCTCCAGCCGGAGGTCCTCAACATTGACTCCGATCGACCCGATCTCGGTAAGGAGGCGAGCGAGCTGGCCGGGAACGTCGTCAACGAGAACGACGAGAGTCGAGAAGTGCTTCGCGATGCCGTGCTTTCCCGGGATGCGCGCGACTCCGGCGTTGCCGCGCGCCAGAGACTCTGCGACAACGCGGAGCGCACCAGGCGCGGATGGTGTGGCGAGCGCAGCGATGACGCCGTCGAGGTCGTCGCGGTAGCGCTCAAGGATGCCAACGACCTGTTCCGAATTCGCACCGAGAATCTGAACCCACAGCTCTGGCTGGCTGCCCGCGATGCGGGTCGTATCACGAAGGCCCTGACCGGCGAGACCAACGGCAGCATCACTCGCATCCACAAGGCGGGTAGCGAGAAGCGAAGAAATAACCTGGGGAACGTGAGACACCAGCGCGACGCTGCGGTCGTGCTCGGCAGCATCCAACTCAACCGGTGCAGCCCCGAGGTCGAGAGCAAGCGACTCGAGTACGGTATCGGCCGCTCGACGGTCGGAAATGTCATCGTGATTGGCAATGACCCACGGACGCCCCACGAAAAGATCGGCTCGCGCGGCGATGGCTCCCCCGCGCTCGCGCCCCGCCATCGGGTGTGAGCCAACGTAGCGAGAAATATCTGCTCCCATTGCTCGAAGCTCGCCGAGTGGCGCAAGCTTCACGCTCGCGACATCCGTCACCAGAGCTTCGGGGTAGGTTGCGAGTTCGGCCGCAACTGTTTGGGCAACCACATCGGGCGGCACGCACACGATCACGAGTTTTGGCGCATCTCCTGCTGCGGCCGCACGGCCGGCGCCATAGTCAACGGCGAGACGAACGGATGCGGGCGAGATGTCCGCGAGGATGACGTCAACTCCAAGTGCTCGAAGGGCAAGCCCGATGCTCGCACCTAGCAAACCCGCGCCGACGATCCGCACGGGGCCCTGGGTTCGGGCGGCGGTCATCCGTTGTCCTCCCGAGGTTCGATCGCGTTTCGCGACAGCGTCAGTATTTGGCCAAGCTCAACCTTAGTGAGATCGCGAATTTGGCCGACGCCGAGGCTACCAAGATGCAGCGGGCCGAACTGACGGCGCACGAGTTCGACGACAGGATGCCCGACCTCGGCCAACATTCGACGCACGATGTGATTGCGACCCGAGTGAATCTCGATCTCGACCATCGACTGTCCTGCTGATGGCTTGCCAATCACCTTTGCCTTATCAGCGGCGATGGGACCATCGTCTAATTCGATGCCCGCAGTCAGCAGGTTGAGTGTGCGGCCCGAGACGTCGCCCTGCACCTTGGCGATGTAGGTTTTCGAGACGCCGAATGACGGATGCGCGAGCACGTGCGCCAGATCGCCGTCGTTGGTGAGAACAAGCAGACCGCTCGTCTGCGAGTCGAGTCGGCCCACGTTGAAGACTCGCTCCTCATAGTTCTCGGTGTATTGCCTGAGGTCGGGGCGACCGCGTTCGTCCGCCAGCGAACTGACCACGCCAACGGGCTTGTTGAGCATGAGGTAGCGCCGTGTCGTGTCGAGTTGGATTGCCGTGCCGTCGACCGTAATAAGGTCAGTCGGCAGAACGCGCCGACCAGGCTCGGTCACGACGTCTCCATTAACAGTGACGCGGCCCGCGCCGATCAGATCCTCGGAGACTCGCCTACTCGCAACGCCAGCCGCAGCCATGACCTTTTGCAGACGTTCGCCCTCGAGGCCCGCCTCTGGACTAGTTTCCAGACCGGTCTCTGGGCCAACCGGACTATCTGAAGTCATCGAAACCGCCCGAGCCGTCGGCAAGGAGCGGCGAGATGTGTGGCAGTTCATCGATTGAGTTGATACCGAGCTGGGTCAGCATCAGCTCGGTGGTCGCGTAATGGATGGCACCCGTCTCACTATCGGTATACGCCTCCGTGATGAGACCACGGCCAAGAAGCGTGCGCACGACAGAGTCGACGTTGACGGCGCGAATGGATGCGATCGATCCGCGACTAATCGGCTGCTTGTAGGCGATGACGGCCAGCGTCTCGAGGGCGGCTTGCGACAATCTCGTCGGGTTCTGAGTCAGTACGAAATCCCGAACGACATCGTCGAAGTCGCCGCGAACGTAGATCCGCCAACCCCCACCAACTTCTCGAAGCTCAAACCCGCGGCGAACACTGGACGTCTCGCCGTCGTAGTCAGCGACGAGAGCCTCGATCGCCTGCCGCACGGCGGCCATCGGGGCGCCGACTGCCGTTGCGAGGGATACGAGAGTCTGTGGTTCGTCGGCGATCATGAAGATGGCTTCCAGTGCGCGCGGGATATCGCCGGAGATCGACGACGCGCCAGCGTCGCCGCTCTCTTCGGCGAAAATGTCAACTGTCATAGTCGGCTCCCAAATTGGCGAGGCTGTCGTCGGTCCAGTGTTCGGCTGTCCAGTGAAGCGTCAGTTCGCCGAGTGGCTCGAGTTGGTCGTAGGAAATTGAATCGTTGCGGTACAGCTCAAGCACAGCGAGAAAGCGCGCGATGATGACGCCGCGCTGATCCGCACCCGCGATGAGTTGGCGGAACGTCATCGACTGTCCACCGCGAAGCAGGGCGACGACGATCGCAGCCTGCTCACGAATACTGACGAGTGGAGCGTGAAGGTGGTCGAGTCCGACGCTCGGTAGCTCTCGTGGAGTAAACGCCAGCGCAGCGAGCGCAGCGAAGTCTTCGACTGTGAGCGTCCACACCAGCTCGGGTGTCTGTCTGCGGTATTTCTCCTCGAGGCGCACCGACCGGAAGTGACGAGTCGACTCGGAATCGAGCTGGCCCGAGAACCACTGCGCCGACTCCTTGAACGCCCGGTACTGCAGCAGTCGCGCAAACAGGAGGTCGCGCGCTTCGAGCAGCGCGACATCCTCGGCGTCGACGAGCTCTCCCTGAGGAAGAAGTCCCGCGACCTTCAGATCGAGCAGGGTCGCCGCGACCACCAGAAACTCGCTGGCCTGGTCGAGCTCTTCGTCAGAGTTGACGCCACGCAGGTAGGAGATGAACTCGTCGGTGACACGACTGAGTGAGACCTCAGTGATGTCCATCTCGTGCTTTGAGATAAGCGAAAGCAGCAGGTCAAACGGCCCATTGAAGTTGCTGAGGCTGACCGAGAATCCGACGGTTTCGGTGCTCTGTTCAATGACAGCGGCGGCAGGGTCGAGCGGGTCTACGTTCGTGTCACCCAACTCAGCCGCTGCGTTACGCGACGGCGCCACGGGAGATCAACTCTCGGGCCAGCTGGCGATAGGAATCCGCCGCTGAGGAGGCCGGCGCAAAGACTGTGAGCGGCTCACCCGCGACACTTGCATCCGGAAACTTCACGGTGCGTCCAATGACGGTTTCGAGCACGTCGGACCCGAACGTACTAACAACCCTCTCGAGCACCTCGCGAGTGTGCAGCGTTCGCCCGTCGTACATGGTCGCGAAAATACCATCGAGCCGGATTGCCGGATTGAGGCGATCCTTGACCTTCTCGATCGTTTCGATCAGCAGGGCAACGCCGCGAAGGGCGAAGTACTCGCACTCGAGCGGGATCAGGACCCCGTGCGCGGCGGTCAGGGCGTTGACAGTCAGAAGACCGAGTGACGGCTGGCAGTCGATCAGGATGACGTCGTAGTCGTTTTGCACGGGCCGTAGAACTCGCGCGAGTATCTGTTCGCGAGCAACCTCGTTGACCAGGTGCACCTCGGCCGCAGAGAGATCGATGTTGGCGGGAAGTACATCAAGGTTCGCAACCCCGGACGGCAGGATGACCGACGCTGTGTCCTTGACGGTACCCAGCAGGAGGTCGTAGATCGTGGTGACGTCATGGGTCGGAACGCCAAGCCCCGCGGACAGCGCACCCTGTGGGTCAAAATCGATTGCTAGGACCCGTCGGCCGTACTCGGCAAAAGTCGCACCGAGGTTGATCGTGCTCGTCGTCTTGCCGACGCCGCCCTTCTGGTTGCAGAGGGCGATAATGCGCGCCGGACCATGCCCCTTGAGCGCGGGAGGTTCGGCGAACAGGGTCTGCGGGCGTCCGGTCGGCCCGGCGGCGCCCGGCGCAAGTTCGTCAAAGCCGCTGAGTACGGCTGATTCGTCCTGCGGCGTCGTCATGGTAGCCAAGTCTACTTTGAGCCGGAGCGGTCCCCGCGAGAGCACGCGGCGTGTGGCCGTCCTAGCGTGCGCGCGGATGAGCGGTCGTGTACATGTCACGAAGCGTGTCCGCTGTGACGAGGGTGTAGATCTGGGTGGTCGCCACAGAGGAGTGCCCAAGCAGCTCCTGGACGACACGAACATCCGCCCCACCAGCGAGCAGATGCGTCGCAAACGAGTGCCGGAAGGTGTGCGGCGAGATATCGATGCCAAGGTTGGCGCGCTCGGCGACCGCCCGGAGAATCAACCAGGCGTTCTGCCGCGAAACGCGCTGGCCGCGGCTACCGAGAAACAGTGCAGGCGTGGACGTCCCGCGCACCGAAAACACCGGGCGGGCTCGCACCAGATACGCATCGATCGCTTCTCGTGCGAAGCTGCCCAGCGGAACGATTCGCTGCTTACCGCCCTTACCGAACAGCCTGATGACGTCGCCCTCGATTACATCGTCAACGTTGAGATCAACCGCTTCCGAGATCCGCGCTCCCGTCGCGTAGAGCAGTTCGAGCAGAGCAGTATCTCGCAGTGCCTGCGGTGTGTCACCGCGGGCCGCGTCCAACACGGATGCCATCTGCTCGATTGAGATCGCCTTCGGCAAGCGACTGGCGAGTTTCGGTGGTTTGGTCGCAACCGCGACGTCGGTGGGCACCTGCTCCTCATCGAGCAAATAGCGGTGGAATCCGCGAACCGAAGACAACATTCGCGCAGTGGATGACGCGGCAAGCTGTGCGTCCGATCTCGTGCGCAACTCTCGTGAAAACGCCGAGACGTCTCCCGAACCGACGGCGAGTGGCGACGTGATGCCGCGCACCAACAGAAAGTCCAGGTACGCCGTCAAGTCACGCCGATAGGCGGCGACGGTGTTGACCGCGAGCCCGCGCTCAATCGAAACGTGCCTCAGGTAGCGCTCGAGGCTTTCGTCGAGGGTGAGGTCAGGAGTGGGCATGGGCGGCCAGCACCGCGATCGCGAGAATCGAGTTCTTGAGGTCTTGCGCGAGCACGCCGGCAATCACGTCGGCGAGCGGAACCCAGCGCACGAGGATGTCCGCCTCCTCTTCCGTACGGTGGTGACTGCTCTCGGCTGGTACGACACCGCGCGCAAGAAACACGGTGATGAGTTCATTGCTTCCACCCGGTGATGAGTGGAATGTCACGAGGGGCGACCAGTCCGTGGCGGCAAGGTCGACCTCCTCGGCCAGCTCGCGTTTGGCAGCGATGAGCGGGTCCTCGCCCTCGATGTCGAGCAGGCCTGCGGGAATCTCCCAGTCGCGAGACCGAATCGGGTGCCGGTACTGCTGAATCAGGAGTACTCGCCCGTCGTCATCGAGCGCGAGCACGGCAACCGCGCCCGGGTGGTCGACGTAGTCGCGAGTGAGCTCGTGACCGTTGTACTCGAAGACATCGCGACGAACATCCCAAACGCGACCGGCGAAATCAAGTTCGGTCGAAACGATCTGGGGGTTCAGTGGCTCATCGACGAGCGGAATCGGTGCCGAATCAGGCATCCGCAGGCTCTGGAACCTCGAATAGGCGACTCGCCTGCTGGCGTTCGAGCGCGGCACCGATGAGACCCTTAAACAGCGGATGCGCGTGGTTTGGTCGAGAACGCAGTTCCGGATGAGCCTGCGTTCCGACATAGAACGGATGAACGTTACGCGGCAATTCGACATATTCGACCAGGGTACGGTCGGGCGAAATGCCGGAGAAAACAAGGCCGCTCTCCGTCAACTGCTCGCGGTACGCATTGTTGACCTCGTAGCGATGACGGTGACGTTCGGATGATTCCGGCGCCTCATACAGCTCCTCGACGAGTGACCCGGCCGCGAGCGACGCCTTGTACAGTCCGAGCCTCATGGTGTGACCCATGTCGCCCGAGGCGAGGATGTCAACCTGCTCCGCCATGGTCGCAATGACCGGGAACTCGGTGTCCGGGTTGAACTCGGTCGACGATGCACCCGCAAGGCCCGCGACATTCCGAGCGAACTCGATGACCATGCACTGCAGGCCGAGGCAGAGCCCAAGCGACGGGATGCCGTTTTCGCGCGCGAAACGCAACGCAGCCAACTTGCCTTCGATGCCACGCACACCGAACCCGCCTGGTACGCAGATTCCATCGAGGTCAGACAGCAATCTCGACGCGAGCTCGGGTGATTCACACTCGTCCGACGGCACCCACCGCAGATTGACCTTCGCGTGGTGAGCGAAGCCACCGGCTTTGAGCGCCTCAGTAACCGAGAGGTAGGCATCCGGGAGGTCGATGTACTTGCCAACGACCCCGATTGTGACCTCGAACTTCGGGTCGTGCACAGTAGCTAGCAGTTCGCGCCAACCGTCCCAGTTCACAGCACCCGCTCGATGTAGGCCGAGCTGCTCGATGATGTACGCGTCAAGGCCCTGCTCATGAAGCATGGTGGGAATGTCGTAGATCGACGGGACGTCGATGGCGTTGACGACGGCGTCCTCATCGACGTCGCACATCAGCGCGATCTTGCGTTTATTGCTCTCCGACACCGGACGATCTGAGCGCAGCACCAGGGCATCCGGTTGAATACCGATCGAGCGCAACGCAGCAACTGAGTGCTGTGTCGGCTTCGTCTTCTGCTCCCCAGACGCGTTCATGTACGGGACGAGCGAGACGTGCACGAAGAAAACATTCTTACGACCGAGCTCGTGCCGCACCTGGCGGGCAGACTCGATGAACGGCTGGCTCTCAATGTCACCGACTGTTCCGCCGATTTCGGTGATGATCACGTCGGGCTGCGGGTTCTCGTCACTAAACGGTCCCTCGGCCTGGAGTCGCATCCGGCGCTTGATCTCGTCTGTGATGTGCGGGATGACCTGGACGGTATCGCCCAGGTACTCACCGCGTCGCTCCTTGGCGATGACTTCGGAGTAGATCTGACCGGTGGTGACGTTGGCGGCCTGGCTTAGGTTGATGTCGAGGAAACGCTCGTAGTGCCCGATATCGAGGTCGGTCTCTGCTCCATCGTCGGTGACGAAAACCTCGCCGTGCTGAAACGGGTTCATCGTGCCGGGATCCACGTTGAGATAGGGATCTAGCTTCTGCATCACAACGCGAAGGCCACGGGCAGTGAGGAGATTGCCCAGAGATGCGGCGGTGAGGCCTTTGCCGAGGGAAGAAACAACACCACCTGTGACGAAAATGTGTTTAGTCGCCGATGGCTGGGAGCGCTGTGCCGATGGCTGGGAGCCCTGCTTGACCGTTTGAGATTTATCCACCACGGGATTACAGCCTATCTCGCGCAGTACCTGTTCTGCTGCGCGCGACCCGCCGGGTCAGCGCCCGTCTGCGGCAAGATCGCGCATTAAGTCGATTCTGGATTCCGTGTGTGGATAGCCCACCCGCGCGAACGCTGCATCCATCGGGTAGTTATCGTCATCGGTTTCGCCGATCAGGATCTGCGCGTTTTCGCCGATCATGCGCGACGTGATCCACCCAAGGAGTTGGCCCGCATAGCCTTTGCCGCGGTGCCGGTGAGAAACTCCGATGAATGACGCAACACCAATGTCGGGCGAACCGCGGAGTCCCCCGACCACGAGCCCGACCACGGTCCCGGTGCCATCGATAGCGAGGAAGAACGACTCGACAGGGTCTCCTTCGAGTAGTTCCGCTGCCA
>JADGOT010000034.1 GCA_017882805.1 Glaciihabitans sp.
ACGCCTACGCAACCTTCGCCATCGCAGCCGGCATCAACGCCAAAGCCCTCAGCACCTACATGGGCCACTCCACCATCACCATCACCCTCGACCGCTATGGACACCTCCTCCCCGGCAACGAACACCATGCCGCCAACCTCCTCGATGACCTGTTCCGACAAGGCGAACGGCCGCATCCGAGTCTTGCCGCAGCTGATTGAGCCGAATTCCTCGCGGCTTCGGCGGAACGGGGCCCTCGACGGCACAGTCCCCGACCCCTCACATGGTAAGGAGGGCTACCGCGGTAGGCCTTGAAACACGCGGCGCCCATCCTTCGACGCGAAACAGGACGCGCACGAGACGGATCTCCCGCTATTCGGCGGTGTCAGCCGAGTTCCAGGGGGCGCATTGCTGTCCCGCATGAGACGAGCGTGTACGAGGCCTGCAATGAAGCCCTCTGACGGACTCGAACCGTCGACCCCCCCCCGAGACGGTGCGACGACGCAGTGCTTCGCAGTGCTTCACAGCCAAGCACCCATCCGGCCAACCAACCGGCGAAACCTTCATCGACCTTCGTTCAGCACCTCCGGACCACTGCGCAGGCCACCTCCTCGGGCTGCCAGACATTGCTGGCGAGTCGGGAATCGGAACGGCCCTCGTGACGCAAACCCCGAGTAGCCCGTAGGAACCCGAAGTATCCTCGCCGGTTGTGGAGTTCCAGCATCGAGCAGCCGCCCATGGCCAGATCAGCAAGAAGGCCCTTAGCGAGGCCGACATTTGCGCAAAATTCATCACGCCTGCGATCCAGCGTGCTGGCTGGAACGACATCACTCAGATTCGCCGGGAAGTTCATTTCACCAAGGGCCAGATCCACGTCCGGGGCAAGATGGTGACTCGTGGAAAATCAAAGTTCGCCGACTACGTCCTCTACTACAAGCCGAACATCCCTATCGCCATCGTTGAAGCGAAGGACAACATTCACTCTGTCGGTGATGGCATGCAGCAGGCTCTCGACTACGCCGAGACTCTGAGCATCCCATTCGTGTTCTCCTCCAATGGAGACGGCTTCGTTTTCCATGACCGCACCGGAACGCTGCCGAAGGTCGAATCCACGCTCCCACTCGAAGGCTTCCCATCGCCTGCCCGGCTGTGGTCGATCTACCGAGAATGGAAGGGGCTCAGCCCGATCCAAGAAGAAATCGTTCTCCAGGACTACTTCGACGATGGAGGTGGTCGGGAACCGCGCTACTACCAGCGCACCGCGATCAACGCAGCGACCGAAGCTATCGCCAAGGGCCAAGACCGTGTGCTCCTTGTCATGGCAACCGGCACCGGGAAGACGTACACGGCATTCCAGATCATCTGGCGACTGTGGAAGTCAGGCAAGAAGAAGCGCGTTCTCTACCTTGCCGACCGCAACGTGCTCATCGACCAAACCATGGTCAACGATTTCCGACCTTTCAAGGAGGCTATGGCGAAGCTCAGCACCTCGTCCCGAACCATCGAGGGTGAGGACGACGCGACTCAGACGATCGCGACAGCGCTCGATAGAAAACGACGAGTCGACACGTCCTACGAGATCTACCTGAGCCTGTACCAGGCAATCACGGGACCGGCCGAGCGCCAGAAGATCTTCCGAGAGTTCTCGCCAAACTTCTTCGATCTGATCGTCATCGATGAATGTCACCGTGGCAGCGCTGCGGACGATGCCGCCTGGCGAGAGATCCTCGAATACTTCTCCGGGGCAACTCAGATTGGTCTGACGGCGACGCCGAAGGAGACAAAGTACGTCTCCAACATCCACTACTTCGGCGAGCCCGTATACACCTACTCGCTAAAGCAAGGAATCCAGGACGGCTTCCTCGCACCGTACAAAGTCATCAATGTCCACATCGATGTCGACGTGGATGGATATCGCCCGACGCGGGGCGCCACGGACACCGAAGGTGACGAGATCCCAGACCGGATCTACAACCAACGGGACTTTGACCGCACGCTGGTCATCGATGACCGGACCAAACTAGTCGCCAAGCGTGTGAGCGAGTTTCTCAAAGAGAGCGGTGACCGCTACCAGAAGACGATCGTCTTCTGTGTCGACCAGGAGCACGCAGCACGCATGCGGCAAGCACTAGTCAATGAAAACGCCGACCTCTCTGCAAAGAACCGGCGGTACGTCATGCGGATCACAGGGAACGATCACGACGGTCAGGATCAGCTTGGCAACTTCATCGATCCCGAAGCAACCTTCCCCGCACTCGTTACGACGTCGCGTCTTCTGTCTACTGGCGTCGACGCGCTGCAGGCGCACCATCTCAGAGACGCTTTCCGCGAGGTCGGGCCCTCAACCGAGGATGTGGCGAGCCGCCTGCGCCGCGACGCTCACGACGTGGCAATCGTCTTACACGAACTGGAGCACCGACGAGTGCTCGCAGAGGATTCGTCCGGTCGGTGGCACATCAGGCTATGACTCGGGCTGTGCATGACACCGCATCACGATTCCCCGATAGGCACACCAGACGCCAGATAGTCTCCGAGTGCTAACCCGCGCACCTTTGAACAAACCTACTCAGCGGTTCTACGGCGGCGACTCCCTCATAGCTTTCAGAGGTGACACGGCCGTCGCCACCGATGCGCCCGAGCGCCCGAACATGGAGGGTTGCCTCTCTCTTCAGGTCGCTCTCCGTCAGCATGGATGTGCCGTGGCCAAAGACGGCCACGCGGAGGGTCAACGATCCGGGTGGGATCGTCATCCCCCTCCCAATCCCGCCCTCGGCGTAGAGCGCCAGACGCCCGACCAGCGAGCGCTTCGCCCGACCTACCTTTGTCGAGATCACGTGCATCCCCAGGTTCTCCCCACCTGCGACGAAATACCCATCTTTGACCGATAGCCCGAAGGTCAGGACATAGAGGCTCGGCGGCGCGTCGGGATGCGCCCACCGATGCTCGAGCTCGTCCAAGAGGACATGAGAGTCATGAGGCGTTTGAGCCCGCAGCTCCACGATCCTCTCCAGATACTCGGCGGCACTGACCGGCTTCCCACGCGCGCGGACGTCCACGTACTTCCGTCCAAGATCAACGGCACCGTCAAATGATGGGTCGTCGCTCGCGAGCGGCAGATTGCCACACCAAGCTGTCAACGAGCCGCCCATTCCCCACAACTAGCTTACGACGTTACCGCCGCTGGCTACGCCTTTCGGCTGCACACGTTGATCCTGTCACCGTCTCCGATTCTCATCACACGCGGCGCGCGAGTGTCCTGTCAGTGTGGCGAGGACCACACCCGTGACCCCGAAAGACCCGAGCGCAGAACAATGGCTCGACACCAGCGGCGGTTCACCAAAACGCCTACATGCGCGCACGACTGACGGGTTGACATAGTCACGCCTTCTCGCGTGCGATCGGACGTGCGTGCAACTCATCAGGCGAGAGCACACTCGCGCACACCGGAGTTTGTTCGCGCCAGGCTGCCGCTCATACGCGTTTCAGCTGCGGAGTGTTGTGACCG
>JADGOT010000035.1 GCA_017882805.1 Glaciihabitans sp.
ACATCGAGCGCGGCAAGCGGCTCGTCGAGCAGCAACAGGGGTGGTTCGAGGATGAGGGCGCGAGCGAGAGCCACGCGTTGGGCCTGCCCGCCCGACAGCTGCCTCGGTCGAACGGCGGCGAATTCGGTGAGACCGAATCGGTCGAGCCAGTCGCGCGCCGACGCGAGGGCGACGGCGCGGGGAACTCCATGGGCCATGGGTCCGAAGGCGATGTTCTCCGCGGAGCTCAAGTGCGGAAACAGCAGGTAGTCCTGAAATACAACGCCAATGTCACGGTCGCGCGTGGGGACGTGAACATCCGAGCCATCCAGAATCCGGTCACCCAACTGGATTCGCCCGAACGTCGGCCGCACCAATCCGGCCAGCGTCCGCAGCAGTGTGGTCTTGCCCGATCCGTTTGGCCCGACGATCGCGGTAATGCTTCCCGCCGCCACATCGAGGTCAACCGACAGCCTGAACGTCGGACGCGCGACCTCAATCGAGGCAGTCAACCCGCTCATGACGTGAGCCCGCCCACCCAACGGTCGCGCAGAGCGAACAGCACGCCGATGGCGACCACCAACAGGATGACCGCGATGACGTAGGCCGAACCCGGATCGGTCTCAAGTGCCAAATAGGCAGCGATCGGCATCGTTCGGGTCACCCCGGGGAAGTTTCCCGCAAACGTAATGGTCGCACCGAACTCGCCCAGCGCCCTCGCGAATGAGAGCACGGCGCCAGCCGCGACCCCCGGTGCGATGAGCGGCAAGGTAATGCGACGGAAGATCATCCACCGGGAAGCTCCGAGTGTCTCTGCGGCATCCTCGAGTCGCCGATCTGCTCCGCGGAGAGCACCCTCGACCGAGAGAACGAGGAACGGCATAGCGACGAACGTCTCGGAGATGATGACCGCCGGCGTCGTGAACGGAATCTGGATGCCGAACCAGGTGCGCAGGAACGTGCCAATCAGTCCCGTGCGACCGAGAAGGAGTACCAGCGCGATTCCACCGACGACCGGCGGTAGTACGAGGGGAACGGTGACGAAGGCACGAAGTAGACGGCGAACCGGTCGGTTCCACTCCACCGACCGCGCAAGCACCCAGGCCAGCGGAACGCCGAAGACGATGCTCAACCCCGTCGCAGCTGCTCCGGCTCCCAGCGAGAGGGCGAGCGCCTGACCCACGCCCGAACTGACGACTACCTGCCCGAACTGCCCCCATGGCACCTGGGCGACGAGCGCGACGAGGGGCAACACGAGAAATGCCAGCGCGATCCCCGCTGGAATCCAGAGCAGCCGCGGGATACCTGATCCTCGGGCGTCTGGAGAACTAGTTCGTGAGGAAGCCCGCATGCTTCAGGATGTCCTGTCCCTGTGCCGAAAGAACGAACGCGACGAACGCCGCAGCAACCTTGGGACTCTTCGACGTGTTCAGCGGTGCAATCGGGTAGCTCACAATGAATTGCGACGCCGTGGGGAAGGCAATGCCCTCGACCTTGGAACCGCCGGCCAAAACGTCGGTGTGGTAGACCATTGCCGCGTCCACTTGATCAAGTTCTGCCGCAGTAAGCGCCACCTTGACGTCGGGCTCCAGAGTGTCCGGCGCGGGAGTGATCTTTTCCGCAGCGAAGACCGCCGTTGCGGCGGCACCACAGGGCTGAGCCGGATCGCAGAGCGCGATCTTCTTTGACGCGTCCGCAAAGTCGGCGAGACCCGTGATCTTGCCCGGGTTACCCGCCGGGACAACGATTTCGAGTTCATTCTTCACAAAGACCGCAGGGGTGCCGACTACGAGGTTCGCCGTCGTGACAGTCGTCATGGTCGCCGGGCTCGCGGCGGCAAACACGTCGACCGGGGCGCCAGCGACGATGGCGGCGGCGAGCGCGCCGCTGCCGCCGTAGTTCACGGTCACGGTCGTCCCGGGGTGCTGCTTCTCAAACGCGGCCGCGACCGTGTCGAAGGTCCCCGTGAGCGAGGATGCGGCATCCACGACGATCGAGCCACTAAGGGTGTCGGCGGCCTTTGTTGGCGAGGCCGACGGCGTTGTGTCCGACGCCCCGCAACCACCGAGGGCAACGGCAACCGAGGTCGCGAGCACTACTGCGGCAATGAGAGAGAACCTCACACGGAGCCTTTCACGGAAGGGAAATGGAGACGGACGTGGCCTTCACGGTCGCCGCGGCGACAGTGCCGACCTCAATTCCGAGTTCTTCGACGGCCTCGCTACTGATGAGCGAAACGATCCGGAACGGTCCCGCCTGCAGGTCGACCTGAGCCATCACTCCATCGGACTTGACCCTGGTGACGATGCCGACCAGACGATTGCGGGTTGACGTCTTCGAAGTTGGTGCAAGAGGCGACTCTGCGCTCAGCTCCTGCAAGAGTCGGGCAAGCTGCGCGCCGTCTACCAGGCTCGGCCCGCTATCTCCCTTGACGAGCCCCAGGCGACCGGTTTCGGCCCAGCGGCGCACCGTGTCATCGCTCACGCCAGCGAGGGCTGCGGCTTCACTGACTTTCAACTGCGTCGAGGTCATTGCCTCACTCTAACCAGTGATCCGCAAATGCGGGACTTGGGGCGGTATTTCATAGCATTTACGGTGATTTGACGGGCCTGGGCGTTGAAATCGCTGTGAATCCGCGTCGCCGCCAGACCTGTCGATCTGTCGCGTTCTAGGGTGATCGAGTGGACACGGCGCAGAAACCTACGGCTCCCGCTCCCACGCCACTCACCGAGCGTCAGTTAGACCTGTTCGCCGCCCTCGCGGGAGTGACCACGGCGCTCGTCACGCTCGGTGTCTCGGCGGTTGTGGGCCTGTTATTCGGCCTCAGTAATCCGCTGATCGCGGTCGGCTCGCTGGCCATCGACCTCGCACCACCCGGCGTGAAGTCATTTGTCATCTCGATCTTCGGCACTAACGACAAGGTCTTTATCGTCGTGCTTCTGTTCGTGCTGGTTCTCGTTCTGGCAATGGGCGTGGGCATCCTGCAGCGTCGACTGCCGCCATTCGGGATCACGCTGTTCCTGATCGTGGTGCTCATCGCCGTCGTCGCCACACTGACGCGAGCAAATGTGATGCTCGCGGATGCGCTTCCTACAGTCGCGGGCACGATTCTCGGCCTCCTACTGCTGCGCACGCTGATGCGGCGACTGGAGCTGTGGCGCCAAGTCGCCAGTCAAAAGCCAGCCAAGAGCAAGGCGGGGCTTCCCCTGTTCGAGCGCCGCAGCTTTCTGCAGCTGGCGCTCGGTTACGGGGCCGCCGCGCTGGTAGTGGGTGCAGGCGCGCAGCTCGTAACCAGCACCTCGACGGCGGTATCGGCCGTGCGCAAGAAACTCACACTGCCGAAGCCCGCGACGACCGCGCCACCCATCCCCGCCTCGGCAGACCTCACGATTCCTGGGATCTCGCCCTACATCGTTCCCGCCTCGCAGTTCTACCGAATCGACACCGCGCTCTCGGTGCCGAGCGTCGACCCGGACACGTGGAAACTCAGAATCGGCGGGATGGTCGAGAAGCCGATCGAGATCACCCTCGCCGAGCTGCTAAAGCTTCCGCTCGAAGAACACATCGTCACGCTCACCTGCGTGTCGCAGGAGGTGGGCGGCAACCTCATCGGGAATGCGCTCTGGCTGGGCTACCCGATCCGGAAGCTGCTGGCGCGAGCGAAGCCGAAGCCGGGCGCCGACATGGTGCTCTCGACCAGTATCGACGGATTCACGGCAGGCACCCCGCTCGCGGTCCTTCAGGATTCCGGCACCGCCGCGATCCTTGCGGTCGGGATGAACGGAAAGCCGCTCCCCGTCGAGCACGGCTTCCCGGTGCGGATGGTCGTTCCGGGGCTCTATGGCTACGTTTCGGCAACCAAATGGGTCGTCGACATGAAGGTCACGACCTTCGCGAAAGATCAGGGCTACTGGACCCCGCGCGGATGGTCGGCGAAGGGGCCGGTCAAACTGTCGTCGCGCATCGATACCCCGCAGGATGGTCGAAATCTTGGCCTTGGCACGGTCGCAATCGCAGGAGTGGCCTGGTACCAGCACAAGGGCATCGCGCGGGTTCAGGTGCGGATCGATGACGGAACCTGGCAGGACGCGACCCTGGCCACCGTGGTGACGGTCGACAGCTGGCTGCAGTGGACGTATGCATGGGCGGCCAAGAAGGGCAAGCACACAATCACAGTTCGCGCCGTCGGTTCCGACGGGGACGTGCAGACCGCCGCGCTGGCGGATCCGGCACCGAACGGGTCTACCGGACTCCACACCATCCAAGTCAGCGTCTCGTAAGGCCCCGCTGCGTGCGGGAAGATGGGTGGGTGCCCACCGTCGAGGAACACCGCGCCGCGATCGACGCCTTGCTGAGTCCTCTTGCGGCGCGAAAGCCCGAACTCTGGCGCGGCCCGCGACCACCGGCGTCTACGACTCCGCGGGTTCTGGCCGCAGACATCCATTCGCCGATCGATCTGCCGCCGTTTGATAACTCGCAGATGGATGGCTACGCCGTTCATGCCGCAGACGTAGTTCCGGGTGCCCCGTTTCGAGTCGGCGCCCGCATTCCCGCCGGACACGGCGTAGATCTGCTGGTGTCAGGCACGGCGGCGCCGATTATGACGGGCGCGCCCATTCCGGATGGAGCAGACGCCGTCATCCCGATCGAGGCGGCGTCTCCGAATGAGTTCCTTCCGGAACACGAGAACTCGGTGGTCAGCTTTGCCGACACTGTGGTTTCCGGCTCGTACGTGCGCCCGCGCGGCAGTGACCTCTCAGCCGGCAGTCTTCTACTGGCCGCCGGAACACAGTTGGGGCCCGCCCAGTGGGGCGTGATTGCCGCGGCCGGCGTCACCGAGGTCCCGCTGCTGAGCAAGTTGCGGGTACTCGTGCTGTCGACCGGCGACGAAGTCACGCTGGCCGGTCATCCGCTCACCCCTGGCCACATCTACGATGCCAATGGAGCGAGCCTTGCTGTCGCGCTGGCGGGAGCGGGTGCCACCGTATCGGACGTTCTTGTCGTTCACGACTACGCGCCGCTGCTGCGGGAGGTGTTCGAGGATCGCGATCGTGAGGTTGACCTCGTGCTCACTACCGGCGGGGTCAGCGCAGGAGCCTACGAGGTGGTTCGTGATGTCTTCGAAGACGCGGGGGTCACGTTCGGGAGCGTCGCGATGCAGCCGGGCGGCCCACAGGGATACGGCGTTGCTCGCATCGGAAAATACTCCGCGCCGGTCATTGCGTTCCCCGGTAACCCGGTCAGTGCGCTCGTGTCGTTCGAGATGTTCATGCGCCCGGCGCTTCGAAGACTGCACGGGCTGCCGCCGGACCGTAGAGCGTGGCGCGCTCCACTCTCGGCGCCCCTGGATTCCCCTGTAGCGAAGCACCAGGTGCGTCGGGGTACCGTGAATTCGGCGGGTGAGGTCGTGCTGGTCGGCGGCCCCAGCTCGCACCTGCTGCACAGCTATGCGGAATCCACTGTTCTTGTGCACGTGCCGGTTGGGGTGTCGCACCTGAGCGCCGGTGATCTGGTTGACGTTTGGAGCATCGATGAGTGATCTCACCCACATCCGCGCCGACGGATCGGCCCACATGGTCGACGTGTCGGGCAAGGAGTCGACCGCGCGCCGAGCCGTCGCCCGGGCCGTGCTCGCCACTCGCACCGACGTGGTTGCGGCGGTGCTTTCTGGGGACCTCCCCAAGGGCGAGGCCGTGGGAACTGCGCGCATCGCGGGCATTCTTGCCGCCAAGCAGACGTCGACCCTGATCCCGCTCTGCCATCCGTTGCCGCTGACCTCGATCACCGTCGACATCGCGGGTGCGGGCGAGACGCTCACGGTTGTCGCCACCGTGGCCACAACGTCGCAGACCGGAGTCGAGATGGAGGCGCTCACCGCGGCTTCCGTCGCCGCCCTCACCCTCTACGACATGATCAAAGCGGTCGACAGGCTGGCGGTCATCCGCGACATCATGGTGCTCGAGAAGTCGGGCGGCAAGTCCGGCGACTGGACACGCGAATGACACGTCGCGCCATCGTGATCGTCACCTCGACGCGGGCCGCAGCGGGAAACTACGAAGACCGAACGGGTCCGCTGATCTCCGACTGGCTCGTCGAGCACGGCTTCGCCGTCGATCCGATTGTCGTGGTTGCGGATGGCCCGGAGGTCGCGACAGCGATCAGCGCAGCAATCACTTCACAGCCCAGCGTCATCGTGACGACGGGGGGAACCGGAGTCGGCGTCGGCGACGGCACAGCCGATGCGACCGCGGCACTGGTCGACAAGACCGTGCCCGGATTCTCGGAGGAGCTACGCCGGCGTGGCGCTGCGTCCACGCCCTTCGCTCTCATCAGCCGAGGCGTAGCGGGAATAGCGGGTTCAACATTCGTCGTGAACTTCCCGGGCGGGGCCGGCGGAGTTTCCGACGGGTTGCAGCTATTGGGCGAAGTCGTGGATCACGTGTTGGAGCAACTGGGTGGAGGCGACCATGGATAGCCGAGTTCTGTTTGCGCGGCTCTCCGAATCAGCGATCCTCCTCGACGACTCGCTCGGTGCGGTGTCCACTGACGCCGCCGGCGCGGTCGTGAGTTTCTCCGGAGTCGTGCGCAACCGAGACGGTGGTCGCTCGGTAACACGGCTCGACTACGAGGCCCACCCAACGGCCGCGGGCATCCTCGAAACGGTTGCCGCGTCGATTGCGGCCGACTACCCCGAAGTTTGCATCGCGATCGAGCACCGCCTCGGATCGCTCGAAGTGGGTGACCTCGCCCTGGCTTGCGCGGTGTCATCCGCGCATCGTTCAGACGCATTCGTCGCGTGCCAGCGCCTCGTGGACGAGGTCAAGCAGCAGGTGCCCATCTGGAAGCTGCAGCACTTCGCTGACGGCACCACAGAATGGGTCGGGTCGCTCTAAAGCAGGTCGGGACGAACCCGACTAGTGCGTTCGAGCTGCTGCTCGTGGCGCCAGGTTGCGATTGCGCCGTGATTGCCGCTCAGGAGTACCGGCGGTACTTCGAGTCCGCGCCATTCTGCAGGCTTCGTGTAACTGGGGTACTCGAGCAGCCCGTCCTCGTGGCTCTCCTCGGTGAGGCTCTCGGGGTTGCCGACAACGCCCGGTAGCAGCCGGCCGATCGCCTCGATCATGGCCATCGCGGCGACCTCGCCGCCGTTGAGCACGTAGTCGCCGAGACTGATCTCGCGCACTGTCGCGCGCGATGCCGCGTGCTCGACGACGCGCTGGTCGATGCCTTCGTAGCGCCCGCATCCGAAGATCAGATGCGGCTCCTCGGACAGCGCTCTCGCGGTCGCCTGGGTAAACCGCTCCCCCGCCGGTGACGGGAAGATTACGACAGACTCGGGGCTCAGAATCTGATCAAACGCCTCGCCCCACGGTTCCGGCTTCATGACCATCCCGGCGCCTCCGCCGTACGGTGTGTCATCGACGGTGCGGTGCCGGTCGTGGGTGAAATCGCGCAGGTCGTGCACTCCCAGTTCGAGGAGGCCCGTCTGACGAGCCTTACCGAGCAACGACACATCGAGCACGGAGAAGAACTCCGGAAAGATCGTCACAATGTCGATGCGCATCCGACCAGCGTAACGGGGGTCCAATCCGCTGTCGGCAGCCCCCACGTCGAAAACCTAGGGACAGGTGAGAGTGCCCTTGAAGGTGAGGACCTTGGATGAGTCGAGTGCACTCTTCAGCTTGACGCCGTCAAGGGTGAAGGTGTTGCCATCGGTCGACACCTGGGGAAGGGGACCCGTCTTGTCGAGCATGTAGATCGAGTCGCTGCCATTGAACTGCATGTTCGACTTGCTGATGCCGCCGGGAAGCTTGTCGCTCGACCCATTGACCGTGACGAAGATCGAATCGGCTCCCGAGTCCGTGCACAGGTTCATGACGACCTTGCCAGACTCCGATCCACTGAAGCTCGCAGAGGATCCCCCTGAAGTCCCGCTGCCGCCACCCGACTTCGCACCGGCGACCGAATTGCCCGAGCATGCGGCCAGGCCGACGACCAGAACGGTGGCGACGAGGAGGGTGGGAAGGACGCGTGGTGAGATAGCCATGGATCGACTATGCATCAAGCCGAGACACTGGCCTATAGGGGTTTGTGCGTGTCGCCTAGCGGCGCGTCCGGCTCGTCATCCGGGAGCTGTTCGAACAGTCCGGGAGGCGGCGTCACGGTCAGGGTGCCGGCATCGATATCGACGCTCGGAACGATCGCCTTCACGAACGGAACCAGTACTTCACCACTCTCCGTTGCGATGGTGAGCAGGTCCTGGGCAGGCAGGTGATCAATCCGGATGACCGTTCCGATCCGAACGCCGTCTCGCAGTACCCCGAGGCCGACCAGCTGGTGGTCGTACCAGGCGTCCTCCTCGACGGGAAGTTCTTGCACATCCTGTTCGACCCAGAGGATCGCCTTGACGAGACTCTCGGCGCCGGTGCGGTCGACGACATCCTTGAAGAAGGCGACGGCGTGCGTGTTGTACCAGCGCAGCTCGACGAGTTCGAGCGACTTTCCGTGCCAGTCGGACGTAGTCGGGACCTGCAGGGTGAAGGTTGCTCCCGGCGTGAACCGGCGTGCTGGATCGTCGGTGTAGAGCTCGACCTTGAGGGCGCCCTTGAGACCGTGGGCCTTTACCAGCCTGCCAACCCGCAACTGCGTGCTGGCGGGCTTTGGCGCGGCCACGTTAGAAGTCGGTGTCGACCACGTCGACGCGCACGCGCTTGCCGTCGGCGAGAGCCGTGACAAGCGTGCGCAGGGCCTTCGCGGTGCGACCAGCGCGACCGATGACGCGGCCGAGGTCCTCGGGGTGCACGCGCACCTCGAGGACATCGCCACGTGGAGAGTTCTTTGCAATCACCTGCACCTCGTCCGGGTGATCGACGATCCCCTTGACCAGGTGTTCGAGAGCGGAATCGAGCAAGACTTACGCTCCTGCGGGGGTCTCGTCGGTGGCGGCCTCTGCGGCGGGCGCGTCCTCAGCGGGAGCGGTTTCCTCAGCAGCAGGCGCTTCCTCGGCCGGTGCCTCGATCGCGACGTCCTCGGCAGGCGCGGCGGTCTCTTCGGCTACGGGCGCCTCGACAGGTTCGGCGACCGGAGTTGACTCGACGACATCCTCGACGGGCGCTTCTGCTTCAGCAGCAGGAGCCTCTTCGACCTTGGGAGCCGGCTTCTCGCTCTTCGGCTTCAGTACGGGCTTCTTCTTCTCGTCGGCCTGGAACTCGACCTTGGCCTCTTTGACCTTGACCGTCGACTTGGCGTTCTTGTCGCCCTTGAACTTGCCCCAGTCGCCCGTGAGCTTGAGGATGGCCTCGACCTGAGGCGACGGCTGGGCGCCAACGCCGAGCCAGTACAGTGCACGCTCGGACTGCACCTCGATGTACGAGGGCTCCTCGGTCGGGTGGTACTTGCCGATCTCTTCGATGACACGGCCATCGCGCTTGGTGCGCGAATCGGCAACGACGATGCGGTAATACGGCGCGCGGATCTTGCCCATGCGCTTCAAACGAATTTTGACAGCCACAATTCTCCTGAATTACGTGTATTGGTGGCGAACTGCTTGCCGTGGGCGTGGGGCACACGCGGCGCGAAAGCTCTAAGGGTTCTCAGCACGCGCCTGATTAGAGGGTCGGACGCGAGAAGACTCGACTCGCTATTCTGCCAGACTTTCGGCGCCTTCGGGAACCGACGGCGGCGTATGGACCCCTGCGCGCCAGTAGGCGACGCCCAGAAGCACGATTCCGAGGCCGTGCGGAATGTCCCACCAGTCGCTTTCCGGTGCATTCGGCACGCTGGGGAAGACGATGGACACCGTCGTCAGCAGGATGGCGAGAGGCAGCGCCCAGCGCGCAAGACCCCGCACGACGCCGACCCGAATAACCACCACGGACACCACGATGGCCAGCGCCACCGCGTTGGTCGGAAAGTCGGGGATCGCGCGGGAGACGGCGTTAGCCAGAGTCGCGAACAGTGCGTATGCGCCAGCGATCACAAGGATGACCGCACCCAGATTCCGCCGCGAGGTCGACGTCGACCGAGTCATCCTCGAATGCTACTGGCTGACCTCTTCGACCTGCGGAACTTCTCTGACGACGCTCCGGCGCCGGCTGAGGGCCACACCGACGAGGCAAATCGCGCCACCGACGATCGCCAGCCAGGCCGGAACCACGCCGAACACGATAAGCCCGAGGATGATTGCGAGCGGCGGCACGATGTACGTCGAGATGCCGAGTTGCCCAGCGGGCATCCGGGACAGCGCGTAGGCCCACGTGCTGAACGCGAGCGAGGTCGGTATGGCCCCGAGGTACAGGATGCCTAGCCAGCCGCTGACCGGCGCCGTGTGCAGTCCCGTGATCAGCTGCCCCGAAAACGGCAGGCACGCGATCATGCCGATGAGGCAGCCGAGCCAGGTCACCTGCGCGTTCGGCAGCCGTTTGAGGACGGGCTTCTGGAACAGCACGCCGATCGAGTACAGCACCGCCGCGAGCAGGCACCAGAGGATGCCGATTCCCAGGCTGACGTGGCCGCCCGTGGTGCCGAGCCAGATCACGATGGCGCCGAGGAACGCAACTCCGGCTCCGATCGCCAGCCATTTCGGGATACCCTCCCGCAGGAAGACTCCCGCCCCGAGCGCGATCAGGATTGGCCCAATGTTGACGAGCATTGAGGTGGTGCCCGCGTCGATAGTGTGCTCCGCGATGTTCAGCGCGACGTTGTAGCCGCCGAACCACGCGACGCCGAAGATGGCGATGTAGATCCATTCGCGGCGATTCGGCCAGACCCATCGACGACCGATCAGAACGACCACACCGAGGAGTACCGTGCCGACCACCAGCCGACCGAGAGCGACCGCGCCCCCGGTGAAGTAGGGCGCGGTGCCGCGAATGACAATGAACGCGCTCGCCCAGGCAACCACGGTCACGGCGATCGCGACGAGAACACTGGGGCTGAGCGCGTGCTTGGAGCTGGTGGAATCGGTCACAAACCTCAGGCTACGCGGCACCGGCGACGCGAGACTGGCCGAAATCGGTCATGGCATTTTTGCACCGAAGAATGGCGGAAGCGGAGCGGTTAGCCGTTCGCCGCATCCCGCCAGGCGATCCATTTCTTCACTGGTTCCATGTCGTAGTCGGGTCCTGTCCTGCCAAGCGTGAACATCGTGACCCCGAGTTCGACCTGTTCTGCGGCGTCCGCCTCGGTGCGTCCGCGGAGTTCAGTCGAGATCTCGATCTCGTTGATGTCACGACCTACGTTCTCGCAGTGCTCAGCAAGGATGCCGAGCTTGCGCTCCAGCGTCGCGGAATCGGAGAAGCTGTGCCAGATATCGGCGTGCTTCGCGACAATCTTGAGCGTCTTCTTTTCGCCGCCACCGCCGATGAGAACGGGGATGTCGCGCAGGGGCGGCGGGTTGAGCTTCGCCCACCGCGACTCGATGCGGGGCAGGGCCTCGGCGAGTGCGTCGAGCCGCTGGCCGACAGTGCCGAACTCGTAGCCGTACTCGTCATAGTCGCGTTCGAACCAGCCGGAACCGGTGCCGAAGATGAACCGACCGCCACTGATGTGGTCGATCGTGCGGGCCATGTCGGCCTGCAGGTCGGCATTCCGGTAGCTGTTGCAGTTGACCAGCGCGCCGAGCTCGACGCGACTTGTCTGCTCGGCGATGGCGGCCAGCATCGTCCAGGACTCGTAGTGTTCGCCATCCGGAGCACCGGTCAGTGGGAAGAAGTGGTCCCAGTTAAAGACGATGTCGACGCCGGCATCCTCGAGTGCCCGAACAGTGTCACGAATCTTCGGGTAGAGCGCGTGCTGAGGCGCAACTTGAACGCCGAGTCGAATGGGACGTTTTATCGCTGAGGCCATATCTCAACACTAGATCGCTCGGAAAGACCTCTCGCTCACACCCAATTCATGAGAATCGAAATTACGATCGTGGCATGTGGGTTGATATGGCGCGGAAGGCCGCGGTCTCATCCTTGGCGCTGGGCGCGCTTCTTGTTGCCGCGTGGGCCAGTGCTCCTCCACTGAGCGCCGGCTTTGGCGTTAACCCGTTGCCTGCACATCCCGTCGTCGTCGCCATCGGTGACTCGATCATGAAGGGCTACGGACTCCCGGGCTCGCAGTCCTGGCCCGCGATCATCGGTGCCGCGCAGCACTGGAAGGTTCACAACCTCGCCTGCAATGGTGCCGGTTTCAAAAGGGTCGGCTCGATCGACGATTGTGCGGCAACGTTCGATTCCCTGGTTCAGAAGGCGGAGGAGCTCAAACCGGACATCGTGCTGATCTCCGGCAGCAGCAACGATCTCGGGTCGGCGAATGACCAACTGTCGGATGCCACACTGGCTGCGCTGCACGCGCTTCGGTCCGAGAATCCGAACGCACTGATCATCGGCATCAGCACGGTGTGGGGTGACACTCAGACGCCGCCGCAGATCGATCTCATCAATGATCAGGTGCGCGCCGCCGTCGATCAGGTGGGCGGCCTCTACCTCGGCATCGGTCAGCCGCTGGCCGGTCATCGAGCCTGGTTGCAGGCCGATGACGTGCATCCGACCGCCGAGGGGCAGCGGGTTTTGGCGGGCACCATCTCGCGCGCGCTTCGCAGAGCAAACGCCGTGAACTGACCGCTGCCGGGACAGGCTAGCGGCCGAGGAACTTTTGCAGCGTGGCGAGCTCTTCCTCGGTGGGGGCGGCCTTGCCTCCGGGACCGGCGTTTAGACCGAATCCCGAGCCGGAGGCGGCGGGCTTGCCCGCGGCGCTGGCGGCGAGCGCGGCATTCTCGGCCGCGCGCTTGGCCGGGTTACCCGACTTCGAGCCCTTCTTGGCCTGAGCCTTCACCTTGCCGAATCGCGCGCCGGGGATCGGCCCCATTCCGGGTACCTGCGGAACGCCGCCCTTGGCAACGGTTTTCATCATCTTGGAGGCTTGCTCAAAGCGATTGACCAGCGAGTTGACCTCGGTCACCGATGTGCCCGAGCCCTTTGCAATGCGGAGCCGACGCGAACCATTGAGCAGCTTCGGCATTAGTCGCTCCGCACGCGTCATCGACTGAATGATGGCCTCCGTGCGTCCGATCTCACTCTCGTCGAAGTTCTCTAGTTGCTGCTTCATCCCGCGAGCGCCGGGAAGCATGCCCAGCATGTTCTTGATCGAGCCCATGTTCTTGAGCTGCTGCATTTGAGACAGGAAGTCTTCGAGCGTGAAGCTGTCGGTCGCGAACTTCTCCGCGGTCTTGCGCGCCTCGTCTTCATCGAAGTTCTTCTGCGCGGTCTCGATGAGGGACAGGATGTCGCCGAGGTCGAGGATGCGGCTGGCCATCCGGTCCGGGTAGAACGGTTCAAAGTCGTCCAGAGTCTCGCCGGTCGACGCGAACAGGATGGGGCGCCCCGTGACGGATGCGACGGACAGGGCAGCGCCGCCTCGCGCGTCACCGTCGAGTTTGGATAGCACAACGCCCGTGAAGTCGACGCCCTCCTGGAAGGCTTTGGCCGTGGTGACGGCATCCTGTCCGATCATGGCGTCGAGCACAAACAGCACTTCGTCGGGATCGATGGCCTTGCGGATGTCGCCGGCCTGCTTCATGAGTTCGGCATCGACTCCGAGCCTGCCCGCAGTGTCGACGATGACTACGTCGTACTGCTTGTCTTTCGCATACTTGATCGAATCTTTGGCAACCTTGACGGGATCGCCCTGTGGCTTAGAGAACAGCCCCTTTTTCGGTTCCTCGCCGACGTTGCCCGGTTCTGGCGCGTACACCGCGACGCCGGCCTGCTCGGCGACGATCTGCAGCTGGGTTACGGCGTTGGGTCGCTGGAGGTCGGCGGCCACGAGCAATGGCGTGTGGTTGTCGGCGGCGAGCCATTTCGCGAGCTTGCCCGCGAGGGTCGTCTTACCGGCGCCCTGAAGGCCGGCCAGCATGATCACGGTAGGCGGGGTCTTCGCAAACTCGAGTCGACGTTGCTGGCCACCCAATATTGTGACGAGTTCGTCGTTGACGATCTGCACGACCTGCTGTGCGGGGTTGAGCGCCTTCGAGACCTCGTCGCTCAGCGCACGCTCGCGCACTCGCCCGGTGAACTCCTTGACGACCTCGAGATTGACGTCGGCATCGAGCAGGGCGCGACGGATCTCGCGAACGGTGCCGTCGACATCCGCGGGGCTGAGCTTGCCCTTGCCGCGGAGGTTCTTGAAGGCGGCCGCGAGGCGATCGGTGAGGTTTCCAAAGGTGGCCATGGTGCTTCCAGTTTAACTTGCGTTTCCTTTTTCAGGACATCGTGGTGCAGCTGTGGCGGATGCGCCGTAGAAGGTGGACACAGGTCGCGCCTGTCACAGATCTTCCTGAAAAAGGATAATGAGGGGATGATCGTGACGTTTGATGGGCATTCGCCGACAGTGGATGCGACGGCGTTTGTCGCTCCGAACGCGACACTGATCGGGCGAGTCACCCTGGCCGCCAACTCGAGCGTGTTTTATGGCTGCGTACTGCGCGGCGACACCGACTCGATCTCGATCGGGGTCGGCTCTAACGTGCAGGACAACGTCTCGATGCACACGGATGAAGGCATCCAGCTCGTGGTCGGCTCCGGCGTCAGCATCGGTCACGGCGCGGTCGTTCACGGCTGTGTCATCGAGGACGACTGCCTGATCGGGATGGGCGCCACCATCCTGAACCGCGCCGTGATCGGCGCCGGCAGCCTGGTCGCCGCGGGCGCCGTCGTGCTCGAGGGCACGATCGTCCCGGCCGGCTCTCTCGTGGCCGGCGTTCCCGCCAAGGTGCGGCGCGAGCTGTCTGAGCAGGAGCGCGCCGGGGTACGCCACAATGCCGCGCACTATGTCGGTCTGGCTGCCGCCCACCGCACGATCCACCAGTGACGACGTACGGCCCGTCGTGGGCGCGCTACCGCGCCTACCTGTTCGTAATTGCTCCCGTCGCCGTGCTGCTGGTTTCCCTCGACTTTGTGCGCAACCGCACCAGCGCCCCGCTCGTCGCCGCACTCATCGGGGGCGTGCTTGTGCTGGTGGCGATTTACCTTCTGCTCTTCTTTCGTAACTATCGCATCACCGCCGAGCTGCACTATCTCGACCTACGCAACTGGCTGGGGTTCAGCAGAACGCTCGGACCGGATGTGCTGGATCGCGTCGTTCTGGTCGAGGCGTACACCGACAACGGCGCGACCGTGCCCTACTTCATGGTGATCGACCGCAACGGCAAGCGTGTGCTCGCCCTCAACGGCCGATTCTGGGGCCACGACCAGATGACCCAGCTCGCCAGGACCCTCGAACTTCCGGTGGACGCCGTGAGCGCTGCTCGCCCTCGGGACCTGCGGCGCAACTACCCGAAGGCAGTTGGACGGGTTGCCGCCCATCCGTACATTGCCGGGCTGCTTATCGCTCTCGGCGTGGTCGTCGTGCTCCTGCTCGGCGCGGTGCTCTGGGTCGCGCTCACCTACTGAGCTGGGGCACGGTAACCCGAGCGCGCGCGCTCGTCGCGGCGCCCGAGATGGAGCTGACCCAGATCCCGGGCCGCCTCCGCTCCGCGTACTAGGCGCCGTCGTGGTGAGTGCCGATTCCGAACAGGTCGGCGAGGAGCACGAGGGTGACGACCCTCAATTGCCGCCCCCGTGATTATGTGCTGAGGAGAACACCGTCAATGCAGTGACCGCACCGATCTCCATGACGGCGATCGCTCCGAGCAGAACGAGCGCGGCGAGAAGTGCCAGAACGAGCCGCGCACGGCGACTCACGGTCGCCGGTTGCGGCGCCTCGAAAACGATGGGTCCGGTCATGAGACCAATCAACGCCGATCGCACCGATTGTGCGTCACCCGCAGGGCGTGCGGGTGGTCATCCGTTGGATCGGTTTGCGCGTCATCCGCTCGGCTGACGAAGCGGGCAGGCGTGCGGCGCGCGAGCTAGTCGATGAGCCCCTGCACGAACACGTGCGGTGTGAAGCCGGTGAGGTCCCCGATTCCCTCGCCCTGGCCGATGAGCTTGATCGGGATGCCCGTCTTGTCTTGCACCGCGAGCACGAAGCCGCCGCGGGCCGATCCGTCAAGCTTTGTGAGCACGAGTCCGGTGACTCCCGCGTGTTCGATGAACGCCTCGGCCTGACTGAGCCCGTTCTGGCCGGTGGTCGCGTCGAGCACGAGCAGCACCTCGGCGATGGGGTTCTGCTTCTCGATGACGCGACGGATCTTGCCCAGCTCATCCATCAGGCCGCTCTTAGTCTGAAGTCGGCCGGCAGTGTCGATCAACACGATGTCGATGCCGTCCTGCTGGGCCTTCTCGACGGTCTGGAACGCGACGGATGCCGGGTCCTGGCCGGGATGCTGCGGCCGCACGATCTGCGCTCCCCCGAGGACAGCCCAGGTCGCCAGCTGCTCGACGGCGGCCGCGCGAAACGTGTCCGCGGCTCCGACGATGACGGACCGGTTGTAGCCCGTGAGGAACTTCGCGAACTTGCCGATCGTGGTCGTCTTGCCGACACCGTTGACGCCGACGACGAGGACGATGGCGGGCCGGTTGCTCAGCGCGAGCGTCGGGTCATGCTTCGCGAGGCGCTCCTCGAGGTTTTCGCGCAGCATCCGCTTGAGGTCGACCGGATCCGTGGTGTGGTACTTCGCGACGCTAGCGCGGAGCTCCTCGATGAGGGAGTCGGTGATGTCCGGTCCGAAGTCGGCGGAGATGAGCGCATCCTCGAGGTCGGTCCAGGTTTCCTCGTCGATCGTCTTTCGCGAGAACATCCCCTTTAGCGCACCAGAGAGAGACCAGGAAGCCATAGCGCCAGCATAGGAGAGCCGTAGGGTGAGGAAGGTGAGGATCACCGATACGAGCGACCTGTGGTGGAAGAGCGCCGTCATCTACTGTGTCGACGTCAAGACGTTCATGGACTGGAACGACGACGGCGTCGGCGACTTCGAGGGACTCGCTCACCGCATGGACTACTTGCACGAGCTGGGCGTCACGTGCCTGTGGCTAATGCCGTTTTACCCGTCACCGGGGAGAGACGACGGGTACGACATCAGCGACTACTACGCCGTCGACCCGAAACTCGGCAGCCTTGGCGACGTCGTCGAGGTCGTTCGCACAGCACGAGACCGCGGGATGCGCGTCATTATCGACCTCGTGGTCAACCACACCTCGGAGAAGCATCCGTGGTTCCAGTCGGCGCGCTCAAGTCGAAATTCGCCGTTTCGAGACTTCTACGTATGGCGCGACAAGCCGCCGGTGCATCCCCAGCCCGTCTCTTTCCCTGGCGAGGAGACGAGCACCTGGCAGTACGACGAGAAGGCGGGTCAGTACTACCTGCACAGCTTCTACAAGGAACAGCCCGACCTCAACGTGGTCAACCCGAAGGTGCGCGACGAGGTCGTGAAGCTCATGGGGTTTTGGCTCGAGTTGGGCATCAGTGGGTTCCGAGTGGATGCTGTCCCCTTCTTTCTCGACACGTCCGGCGTCGAGCCGGGCGATGGAGAACTTAAAAACCCATTTGAGTTTCTACGCTCGCTTCGCGAATTTCTTGGCCGGCGATCAGGCGACGCGATGCTGCTCGGCGAGGTCAACCTCCCGCGCAAGGATCAGATGACCTATTTCGGCGATGACGAGACCGACGGCCTCACCATGCAGTTCGACTTCATCACCATGCAGAACCTCTACTTGTCTCTCGCCCGATCCGACGCCCGCCCGCTGGCGAAGACCCTCGCCGCGCGACCTCTGCTCCCCGTCGAGGCGCAATGGGCGACCTTCGTGCGCAACCATGACGAGCTCACACTCGACAAGCTGACAGAGTCCCAGCGGCAGGAGGTATTCGATGCCTTCGGGTCCGAGAAGAACATGCAGGTTTACGAGCGGGGCATCGTGCGTCGACTGGCGCCCATGCTTGGCGGGGACCCGCGCCGCGTGAAGATGGTTTACAGCCTGCTCTTCTCGCTCCCTGGCACTCCCGTGATCTTCTACGGCGAGGAGCTCGGCATGGGCGAGAACCTGTCAATCGGCGGCCGGATGTCCGTACGCACGCCAATGCAGTGGACGACTGCTAAGAACGGCGGATTCTCGAACGCCGCCCCATCAAAACTCATCGCACCCATCCCGGATGGCGCGTACGCGCCCGAGCATGTCAACGCATCCGACCAGCGACACGACCCAGAATCGCTGTTGAA
>JADGOT010000265.1 GCA_017882805.1 Glaciihabitans sp.
CGCAACAGCACGATTTTCGAGCTCCCTAGACTCCGGACTCGTCGGACCTGATCCTGACGAGATTCGGATGGGTGGGACTCGAGTCGGCGTGGTTACCGATTGGGGTTCCACCCGACTTCCTTGTTGCCGCTGGTACCCTCGTCCCCAATGACCCACTCGCTCACGCGCGACCAGGCCCGCCGCATCGTGGTACGCGCCCAGTTGCTGGATGCCGATCGCCCCGGCGACGTCGTGCAGGTGGCAGAGGAGCTCGGTGCTATCAAGATCGATCCGACCGCGACGATCGCTCCGGCGGAGCACACCATCCTGTGGTCGCGAATTGGCGACGCCTACGACCCGATCCAACTCTCAAAAGCCGTCGAGCACGACCGGTTGTTGTTCGAGTTCGACGGCTCGTTCCGACCGGTGAGCCTGCTGCCGCTCATGCTCCCGGCGATGCGTCGGGGACCGCAGAGGCAGAGCAACATCGACTGGCTGAAAGCCAACGACCGCTTTCGCACGGATATTCTGACTCGGCTCCGAGCGGAGGGCCCCCTGTTCGCAAGCGACATCCCGGACACGGCAGAAGTGGCCAGACCGACCGATGGCTGGTTCAGCTCAAACCAGACGACCCGGATGCTCGATTTTCTGCAGTACCTGGGCGAGGTCGCAATCGTGGGTCGTGAAGGCAGGCAGCGGCGCTGGGATCTGGCCGAACGGGTATACCCGCAGAACTTACCGGTGTACGAGTTCGACGAGGCACAGGAACTCTTGAGCGAGCGCCGACTTCACTCTGCCGGGATCGCCAAGCAGAAGTCGCCCTGGTCAGGAGTGGGCGAGGCGGGCGAAGCCGCTGTCGTCGAGGGCAGCAAGTGGAAGTTCCGAGTCGACCCCGAGGCGCTCGCCGCGCTCGATGAGGAAGCCGACGGTCGCATCGCATTTCTCAGTCCATATGACGGGATGCTGTTCGACCGCCCACGGCTCAAGGAGATCTTCGACTTTGAGTACGTGCTCGAACAGTTCAAGCCGAAGCCGCAACGCAAGTACGGATTCTTTGCGCATCCGATTCTTATGGGCGATCGCTTCGTTGGCCTGCTCGACGCCGAGGTCAACCGCGCCGAGGGCGAGCTCAAGGTCAACGCGGTTCACGAGCTATTGCCGTTCGACCCCGAGGAAGACGAGATGGTGCGCGCCGAGATCGATCACCTAGCGGAATGGTTGGGGCTCGGACTCAGCGCCTGGTGAGGCGAATCACTGGGATTTCCCGGTCGGTCTTGGATTCGTACTTGCTGAACTGCGGAGATGCCTCGGTAATAGATTTCCAGGCGCGCTCGCGCTCCAAGCCCTTGAGCTGCTTCGAGACGACTGCGACGTTAGCTCGATCGACGTCGATCGTGACGGCCTCCGGGTGGGCCCCGATGTTGTAGAACCATGCCGGGTTTCGTGCTTGCCCGCCCGCTGACGCGACGATCAGCCACGAACCGTCACCGCCCGGAAACCAGGCGACCGGAATCGCGCGCTCGGTTCCCGACTTCTTGCCGACCGTGTTCAGCACGAGCAGGGGCGTGCCCATCAACTTGCCGCCCCGCCTTCGGATGCGGCTTACGACTCGATCGTCTATCCACGAGCTGAAGGCTGACATAGCCCAATGATATTTCTCCCGGTCGCCGCTAGCACTCGCGTGCCGGAGGCGTCTACCGTGAAGCGTGGTCTCCGTCAGTACCATCGTCGCCTTCGTGCTCGCGAGCTTCGTCATCATCGTCATCCCCGGGCCGAGCGTTCTCTTCGTGATTGGCCGGTCGCTATCTCTCGGACGTCGTGCTGGCCTATTGAGTGTGCTCGGAAATGAGGCGGGTGTCGTTCCAGTCGTCTTTGCGGTGGCGTTCGGAGTGGGCGCAATTGTCGAGGCTTCGATCGTGTTGTTCACCATCATCAAGATCGTCGGTGCCTGTTACCTCGCCTACCTTGGCATCCAGGCCATCCGTCATCGGAAGGACAACCTGGCGAAAGCTACCGAGGCGAAGCCCGAGAACGCATCCTCGGGCCGAGTCTTCCTGCAGGGCTTTATCGTCGGCATGACCAACCCCAAGTCGCTCGTCTTCTTCATCGCCGTGCTTCCCCAGTTCGTGAACCGCAGCGCAGGATCCATCCAGTGGCAGTTCGTTGCGCTGGGGCTCATCTTCGTTGTGATCGCATTGATCAGCGATGCCGTCTGGGCGATCATCGCTGGTTCCGCGCGAAACTGGTTCGCGACGAATCCGAAGCGGATGGCACGACTCTCTGGCGTGGGTGGCGGCATGATGATCGGTCTCAGCGGTGTGCTGCTCCTGACGGGCAACAAGCGCTAAAGGCGAGAGGCCGGGGTTAGTGCGACTCGCGCGAGACTTTGCTGCCGCTCGAGCCGAGCAGGAAGTCGAGATCGGCGCCGGTGTCCGCGCCGAGAACGTGCTCAACGTAGAGTTTTTCCCAACCGCGCTTCGGCTTGGCGAAGCCGTCGGTGGTCGCTTTGTTTGGGCTGCGCTTGTTCAGTTCGTCCTGTTCGACGTCGAGGGTGAGCCGGCGCTTCTCGACGTCGAGGATGATCCAGTCACCGTTCTCGACGATTCCGAGCGCACCGCCTGCGGCGGCTTCGGGCGTGACGTGGAGAACGACAGTGCCATACGCGGTGCCGCTCATCCTGCCGTCGCAGATGCGCACCATGTCGCGCACACCCTGTTCGAGCAGCTTCTTCGGCAGCGGCATGTTCGCGACCTCGGGCATGCCCGGGTAGCCCTTCGGGCCACAGCCGCGGAGCACCAGGACGGAGTCCTTGTCGACATCCAGGTCGGGGTCATCGATGCGGGCGTGCATGTCTTCAATCGTGTCGAACACAACAGCGCGGCCACGGTGATACAACAGCTCGGGGGATGCTGCGGCCGGCTTGATAATCGCACCGCCGGGCGCGAGGTTGCCACGCAGCACGGCGATGCCGGCATCCGGAATCATCGGGGTCTCGCGAACGTGGATGACCTCGTAGTCCCAGATCTGTGCGTCATCCAGGTAGTCGACCAGCGGCTTGCCGGTCACGGTGAGTGCGGTCGGGTCCAGCAGATCCTTGACCTCTTTGAGAACGGACAGGAACCCGCCTGCGCGCTGGAAGTCATCCATCAGGAACCGCCCGGCCGGCTGCAGATTGACCAGTAGCGGAACCCCTGAGCCGATCGCATCGAAGTCGTCGAGGGTCAGGTCGATGCCGAGGCGTCCCGCGATCGCGAGCAGGTGCACGACAGCGTTGGTCGATCCGCCGATCGCCGCGAGGGCGACGATCGCGTTCTGGAATGACCCCTTCGTAAGGAACGTGCTCGGGCGACGGTCGGCCGCAATGAGTTCGACGATGAGCTTGCCAGTCTCGTGCGAGCTTTCGAGCAAGCGGGCATCCGCGGCAGGAGTCCCGGCAAGGCCGGGGATGGTGGTTCCGAGCGCCTCCGCGACGAGTGCCATGGTCGAAGCCGTGCCCATGGTGTTGCAATGCCCCTTGCCGCTGATCATGGATGCTTCGCTGCGCAGGAACTGCTTGTTGGTGAGCGTTCCGCCGCGCACCTCTTCGCTCAGTCGCCAGACGTCCGTACCGCAGCCGAGCGGCACACCCTGGAAGTAGCCGGTCTTCATTGGACCGCCGGGCACCACGATCGCCGGGATGTCGACCGACGCAGCTCCCATGAGGAGCGAGGGGATGGTCTTGTCGCAGCCGCCCAGAAGCACGACACCATCGATCGGGTTGGCTCGCAGCATCTCCTCGATCGCCATGGCAGCCATGTTGCGCCACAGCATCGCGGTGGGTCGCACCTGGGTCTCGCCCAACGAGACGACCGGAAGATTGAGTGCGATGCCACCCGCCTCGTAGATGCCGGCCTTGACGCTCTCCATTACCTCGTCGAGGTGCGAGTTGCACGGAGTTAGATCGGAGGCGGTGTTCGCGATGGCGATGTGGGGGCGACCATCGAACGCGTCCTCCGGCAGTCCCCGTCGCATCCACGCGCGATGGATGTATGAGTTGCGGTCGGTGCCCGCGTACCATTCTGAGCTTCGTTGCGCAGCCAACAGGTGTCTCATTCTTCTCGTGTGCAACTAATGTCTAGCATGTGGTGCGTCTACCAGACCCAAGCTCCGGACCATCGCCGACCATTTTCAATGCGGTGGTGGCGTCGTCCCGTCGTCACACCCTCGCCGAAGGCCCGTTTTGGGTTGCCGAGACGTCGACAATTCTCTGGGTCGACATCGAGGAGGGCCGCGTCTTCGAGGGTCGACTCGACGGCGACCGGGTCAAGGAATCGCGGGAGCTCGAGTTCGACTCGCGGGTGGGCGTGGCGGTTCCGGGCGCGGATGGCAGTGTTCTCGTGGCGACCGCCGATCGCCTTGTGGTCGTCTCGCGCGACGGCGAGCGTCGAGAAGGACCGTCCATTCCGCTGTCCGGGGTGCAGAGTCGCTGCAACGACGGTGCCTGCGATTCCGCCGGACGATTCCTCGTCGGCACAATCGCGCTAGACGATCGCGAGGGCGGCGAAAGCCTCTACCGGGTCGAGAAAGACGGCTCGCTCACAACAATCGACTCTGACCTGACCATCTCTAACGGGCTTGGTTGGTCCCCGGACGGCCGCCTCTTCTACAGCACGGACTCGGCGGCGGGCATCGTTTGGGTTCGTGACTATGACGCCGAGACCGGTGCGATCGGCTCCCGTCGCGAGCACCTGCGATTCGTGGGCGAGAACCCCGACGGACTCTGTGTGGATACCCGCGGATATCTCTGGGTTGCCATCTGGGGCTCTGCTGAGGTGCGCTCGTTCACACCGAGCGGGGAACTTGCCGCGATTGTACGAGTGCCATGTCCGCAACCGTCGAGTGTGGCCTTCGTTGGTGACGACCGCGACGTGCTGCTCATTACGACGGCAAGGCGTGACCTCTCGGAGAGCGAACAGGTGCAGTATCCGGATGCGGGCCGTCTCTTCCTCGCGCACGTCGAGGCAGCGGGAACCCCGAGGTTCGCATGGTCGGGTTCGTGGCAAGGCGCACCACGCGGGGAGAAATAGTCATGCGCGCCTTCGTGCTTGCTGGTCCTCGCGAGTTCGAGGTTCAGGATGTTCCGGCCCCCGTGGCTACTCCGGGAGGCGTCGTGATCGACGTGCAACGTGTGGGGGTCTGTGGCACCGACGTCGAGTTCTTCACCGGCGAGATGCAGTACCTGCACGAGGGGCACGCGAGATTCCCGATGCGGCTCGGACACGAATGGATGGGGACGGTGTCGGCCGTCGGCGAAGGCGTTGACGGGGCGTGGCTTGGACGCCGGGTGACCGGCGACACGATGCTGGGCTGCGGCGTTTGCCGCCGGTGCCTTCAAGGCAATCAGCACGTCTGCGAGTTCCGAAAGGAAGTCGGTATTCGCGACAACTTCCCGGGCGCACTGGCGGAGCAGCTCGCGATGCCTGTGACGGCGCTCCACGCGCTCCCCGATTCGGTTGACGATGTGTTGGGTGCGTTGGTCGAACCCGGCGGTAACGCGCTGCGGTCGGTGCGGGCGGCCGATCTGCAGCCCGGCAATCGTGCCCTGGTTCTTGGCCCGGGCACCATCGGCCTGCTGGTCGGAATGATTGCCGGGTCCCAGGGAGCGGAGGTTCACCTAATGGGTCGTTCGCCGCGGTCCCTCGACTTTGCCCGAACTCTCGGATTCGACGGGGTGTGGACTGAGGACGAGCTTCCGGATGTTCCCTGGGACGCCGTGATCGACGCATCCAATTCCCCCAGCCTTCCGGCGAAGGCGCTCGAGCTGGTGGAGCCAGCGGGTCGCGTGGTCTACGTCGGCCTCGCCGGCAGCCATAGCCTGATCGACACAAGGACCATGGCGCTCAAGGACGTGACTGCGGTCGGCATTCTGAGTGCGTCTCCCGGTCTGGCTGGCACCATCGATCTCTATGCTTCCGGCGCGGTAGACCCGCGCTCGCTCGTCGCGGCTGTCGCGGGGCTGGATGCCGTCGGGTCGATCCTTGCCGGGGACCGCCCGGTGGGCTCGGGTGCCGGCCCCAAGATGCACATCGATCCACGGATTGTCTAAACCTCCGCGTACAAGAGGGAGATCAGGACCGACCGCGCTCGCCGACAATCACGCTGAACGCAGGAGTGCCTCGAACGGCGCGATCGCCACAATTCCGGCGACCTCGCGCGCAAGATCCTCGTCGAGCGTCACCAACGCGTCCGCCTGCAGCTTCGCGATAGCGACGTACTCGGCGTTGGTGGTGTCGTCCCAGTTCAGGTCTTCCGCGATTCGCCAGGCTTGACCGCGGGAGACGCGATCACCGAGCAGGCGGATGCGCATGGTCGTGATGCCATCAAGAATCTCGCGCGCCGCCTCGCGATCGAGGGAGCCCGCTCGAACCTCGCGGTAGAGCTGTGATAGCGCCTGGGTCTGCAACGACTTCGGTGCGACCAGTTGGTGCTCATCGGGCACGACGACGCCGTCGCGCACGATTCGGATGGCGGTAAGTGCGTCAATCGCGTAACGCGTCACTGTTTTGCTCCCTCTCAACCTTTAGGCGTAGCCACGAAGCGAACGACTCGATCTCCGAGTCGACTGTGGCCCGCACCGACTTACTGAACGGCGCATCCTCGTGCACTCGGTGGACCACGAATCGTCCCGAGTTGTAGTCGGATCGGGCATCCAGCTTGCCGATGAGGGTGTCGCCGGAAAGTATCGGCAGCGCGAACTGACCCCAGACCCGGGTACGAGCGGGCTTGTACATCTCGAGGGCGTAGTCGAACTCGAACAGCCTGGTGACGCGCTGCGGGTCGGTCATCAGTCGGTCGAACGGGGACAGGATCGTCGTGCGACCCTCGAATGGTCGGTCGAGTTGGTCGGGGTCGACGCGCCATCTACCGGGAACGCCCTCGATCTGGACGGGTTCGCCGACAGGGACGACGCCGTGGAGCTCCAGCGGCGAGACGGCGATGCTGTCGCGCATGATGCCGCACGCGGTCAGCAGGCGCTCGCTCCTGATGCGGCGTGCCTCGGCGGTCGGAACTTCCTCGACCTGCGGGAACACACGGTCGGCGAGATCCCAGATGCGAAGGCGGCCGGCGCGGGCGACGACCGCGAGCCTGCCCGTCATGTGCAGGCACTCGAGCATCTGCGTCACATTGCGATTGTTGGTCCATCCGGTTGATGGCCACGGCACGAAGGCTTCATCGGGGATGTCGCGTGAGGTCAGGGGGCCGAGATCCGCGATTCGATCCAGGATTCCCTGCGCAAATTCGGCATTGGCGTCCATCCACCCGCGCACGTTCGCGCGATCGGCCCAAGTGCGCATGCCGGCGAGGTAGAGCCCGAGATCGGACATCGGGCGCAGCATCCAGCCGCGTTCGAACAGCAGGCCGAGGCTCTGGGCGCGCTCCGTGTCCTCCGGACGGTAGGACTGCCCGAGTCGCGACCACGCGATGTGGTCCGCCGCCGGCGCGACCGTCGGGGTGAGTTCGACCCGCAACATCGCGATGCCGCGGACCATGCTCACAACGTCGTCGGGCCGACTGGCATCGAGCAGAGCGGCGCGCACCGCGATCTGACGCGCTTCCCGCTTCGTAAGCTCTCGCGTCGTCATTCCCTCACGGTAGCTGGAGCGTCAGACCGCCAAAAGTCGCTCGGCTCTCTTCGAACCCCTGCGGGATACTGAACAGGTGCCAGAACTGCCGGAAGTCACCGCCCTCGTGGCAGATCTCGGCGCCCGGCTGATCGGCAGAGAGATCAAGCGGCTCGACATCCTGTCGTTCTCCGCGCTCAAGACGTTTGAGATTTCAGTCGATGCACTTGAGGGACAGACCTTTGCGAGTGCGTCGCGACACGGCAAGTTTCTCGACTTCGGAATAGGCGACATTCAGCTCGTGATGCACCTCGCCCGGGCGGGCTGGATCCGCTGGCGCGACAACGCGCCGCAGCCATCGAAAGCGCTCGGGCGAGGGCCACTGACCGCGCGATTGATCCTTGATGACGGATCCGGATTCGACGTGACCGAATACGGAACCAAGAAGAGCCTCGCGATTTACCTCGTGAAAGATCCGCTCGAGGTGCCAGGCATCGCGAAACTCGGCCCGGATCCTCTGGATCCCACATTCACCGAGCAGGTGTTCGCGGACATCCTGAATCGCTCGGGCCGCGCGCAAATCAAGGGAGTACTGCGCAACCAGTCGGTGATCGCCGGTATTGGAAACGCTTACTCAGACGAGATTCTTCACGTCGCAAAGATGTCGCCCTTCAAGCCGGCGTCGATGGAGCACGAGGATGTCGCGAGTCTCTACAACGCGATCCAGAGCACACTGCGGGATGCCATCGTTCGGGAGAAGGGCATCCCCGCATCGGAGCTCAAGGCGGAGAAGAAGTCCAACCTGCGGGTGCACGGCCGCAACGGTTTGCCCTGCCCGGTCTGCGGTGACACGGTGCGTCAGGTAATTTTCGCCGATTCAACCCTGCAGTACTGTCCGACCTGCCAGACGGGTGGCAAACCGCTCGCCGACCGGGTGCTTTCACGACTTCTCAAATAGCAAGAAACGTGCCTGACTCTTTCCGCGGGTAGGTTAGCCCCAGTATGAGTACTCACCTTGCTGTCACCGACGCGGTCGCGACCGCGCTCGCCGACAATCGCCCCGTCGTTGCCCTCGAATCCACGATCATCAGTCACGGCTTGCCGCGGCCGCGAAACTACGCGGCGGCAATCGAGTTCGAGCAGATCCTGCGGGACGCCGGGGTCACCCCGGCCACAATCGCCGTACTGGATGGCGTGCCGCAGATCGGGCTGGACGATGAGGGCGTTCGTCGCATCGCCGACGAGGATCTCGCAAAAGCGAGCGTGCGTGATCTGCCCATTCTGGCCGCGCGCGGGGCAAGTGGAGCAACCACGGTTGCCGCGACCGCGCATCTGGCGGCCAAAGTAGGCATCCGTGTATTCGCGACCGGAGGCCTCGGCGGAGTACACCGCGGGGCATCGACCACGTTCGATGAGTCGGCTGACCTGTCGACGCTCGCCGTCACGCCGATCACTGTTGTCAGTGCGGGCGTGAAGTCGGTGTTGGACATCGCGGCCACCCTCGAGCGGCTCGAGTCTCTCAGCGTTCCCGTGATCGGATACGGCACCACGGTATTCCCGAGCTTCTGGTTGACCGAATCCGCTCATCTCCTCGACTGGTCGGTCGATAC
>JADGOT010000266.1 GCA_017882805.1 Glaciihabitans sp.
TTGGTCGCGGCGGTCTCACCGGGAGCCAAAGGGACAGCCGCTGTCTCGCTGGGCACATCCGAATGAAGATCGTAGGCAACGTCAGTCGGATCGGTGGGATTCACCCGGACCGCGATCGTTGCACCCGCGAGCTGCAATTCGGGAATGTACACGTCGCCAATCGGGACGAGGGCCGTTGCTTCGTAGGGATCGTGCCCCGCAAGTCCCACCACCTTTACGGTGACCTTGCACACCGTCGTCGAGTTGGCTGAGCTGTATTTATCTCCGCCCCAAGACATCCCGGTCGGCGTCACGGAGACGATTTCGCCACGGGCAAGAATTCCCTTCGCGAGGAGGTTCTTGTCGACTGCGCCGAGGTGTTCGGCCACATCCTTGAAAAAGCCCATGATCGCTCCTGACGTTGGTGTGTCCGAAGCCTAGCGGGGGTCGACCCCGCCCGAGTTATCGGGCGAGCGATTCCACGACCGCGCCGAACCGGCCGGGGAGCGCAGCCGACAGCGGGACGATTCCGCGACGAAGGGGTGACGTCGCGAACCGCACCAACGCGGTTGTCGTCACACGAAAGTCCCTCGTGATCCGAGTCCACTCACCCTCGTACCGATGCGGGTCGTTCGCGACGATGCAGCTCACGGCGGACAGCGCCTGAGCGAAGCCGAGCCGCAACCCCTCGCCGGTGATGGCGTCCACATATCCGGATGCGTCGCCGACCAAAAGCACCCGCCCAGCCGTACGTGCACGGGTGCGCTGGCGAAAGGGTCCCGCGCCCCGACGGGAGCTCAGCAGAGGGACGCCCGCGAGGCGAGCGGCGAGCTCCGGGATGTCCGCAATCGCAGCGTCGAAGTCGGTGTGCTGCGCTCCGAGCATTGCGACGCCGACCTCGTTCTCGGCGATCGGCGTGATGTAAATCTCGGCCCGGCGGCCGTAGTGGATCTCGACGGTGTCGCCCCACGGCTTCGTCCCGTAGTGCTGCCGGATGCCGTATCGCCGACTCCGCTTGGGCGCTGGAAGAGCGAGTCCGACAAGTCGCGCAACTGTGGAGTGCAGGCCGTCACACGCGAGCAGGTAGCGGGCGGTCATCCCCGCCACCATCACTTCGTCCGCCGTTTGCTCGACATGATCGACCTTCGCGATCCTGCGGATGACGCCGAGCTCGTCCGCCCGTTTCGACAGCGCTTCGTGAAGAGTGGTACGACGAACTCCGCGGCCGGGCGGCCCAACGAAGCGATGACTCACCGACCGCGTGCCCTGGTTGTAGGTGATGCCCATGATCGGCATCCCCTCCGGGTCGACGCCCAGCCGTTTGAGCACCGGGAGCGCGCCCGGCATGAGGCCCTCGCCGCAGGCCTTGTCGATGATGCCGTCGCGCTGCTCGATCACCGCGACGGTCAGCCCCGCAAGTCGTGCGTCGATCGCCGCAACGAGCCCGATCGGGCCACCGCCAACGATCGCGATGTCGTAGATCATTGCGTCAACGCTTTCAGGGCCTTGTTCTCGGCGGGGATACGGAAACTCAGCAACAGGATGGCGTTCAGGACCGTGAACGCGATAGCCGTGATCCACGCGGTGTAGACGAGCGGCAGCGCAATGCCCTCGACTGCCACGACGATGTAGTTCGGATGCCGCAGCCACGCGAATCGGTAAGGGCCACGCTCGACCCTGCCCAGCCCGGGCACCACGATCACGCGCGTGTTCCACTGGTGGCCGAGGGTTGCGATAATCCACCAGCGTCCGGCCTGGCAGAGCAGCGCTATTGCCAGCATCGGCCATCCGAGCGCAGGCAGGAACTGCCGGTGAAGCAGGAACACCTCCGCGAGTGCCCCCAACAGCAACCCGAAGTGCAGGGCGACCATCCACGGAAAGTGCGACCTCCCCGACTCGACGCCCGCTCGCGCGAAAGCCCATCTGGCGTTGCGGGTGGATACGATCACCTCGGCCAGGCGTTCCCCACCGGTCAGCAGGATGAAGACCAAATAGAGATACAAGCGCCTAGTCCCAGTTCAGCAGAACAAACTCCGCGCTGACGCCCGGACCCACCGCGAATAGCAGCCCAGTTGTGTCAGCCGGCTGGTCGAATCCTGCTGCGAGCACGTGAAGAACGGATGCGGACGACAGGTTGCCGACACGCGCGAGCGATTCGTAGCTCAGCTCGAGCGCGTCGTCGGAAAGCCGAAGCGAGTCGGCGAAGGCCTCGAGAATGCGCGGTCCGCCGGGATGCGCGAACCAGCTGTCGATGTCGGTCTGCGCGAGTCCGTTGTCGGCGAGGAAGCTTGCGACGTTGCTCGGGAAGTGTTTCGCGATGACGTCGGCGACCTCGGAGGTCAGCACGATTTCAAAGCCGGTCTCGCCGACGTTGAATCCGATGACGCCCTCGCTGTTCGGATAGACCGCGCTGCGCGTGTCCACGATCGTGGGGCCGCGCTGCGCACGGGCGTCGCCCACCATCACGACCGCTGCCGCACCATCGCCGAACAGTCCGCTCGCGACAAAGTTGGCCATCGACTCATCGTTGCGTTGCAGAGTGAGCGAGCAGAGCTCGACCGCGAGCAGCACGCCGACTTCATCCGGGTGTCCGACCAGGTAGTCGTGCACGCGCGCGATGCCGGCGGCGCCGGCGACGCATCCGAGTCCGTAGGAGGGGATGCGCTTGATGTTCGGGCGCAGCCCAAGACGCGCTATAAGTAGTGCGTCGATCGAGGGGGCCGAGATCCCGGTGACGGAGGTGAACAACACGAAGTCGACGTCCGCTGGCGTCAACCCGCTCTCGTCGAGAGCCGTGGTCAGTGCCCGAGCGCAGAGGTCCGTCGCTGCCTGAATGAACAGTTCGTTGGTCTCGGTGAAGGTACCCAGGGAGCGGTACCGCTCGAGCGGAAGCACGGTGTACCTGGTATCGATGCGGCTGTTGCCGTGCACTCGCTCGAGCACCGCTCGATGCGATTCGCCGTGGGTGAGCAGCGGTGCAACCTCGGCCGTAATCTCGGCCTGCGTGTAGCAATAGTCGGGAACGACCGGTGCCACTGCCGCAATGCGCGTCATTTGCTGAACCTAGCACGCGGTGCTGCGCGGGTGGATGTTCGGTTCATGGCTTCGGGCGACCCCAAGATTCTGGTAAGCGTGCCCAAGCAGGCATCGCGCATCCTTACCTAAGGAACAACGAAACCGGGGCCACCCCGGTTCACTCGGTGACCGGCCGAATGCTAGATGCCAGTAGAGGGCGGCGTGGTCTTGTCGTCGGCGGAGCCGGTGGGCGCCGCGTCGATGTCGTCGTGGTAGGTCGCCGGTGCGGGCGGCAGCGTCGTCGGCTGGCCGGTGAGATTGGCGGGTGCATCGGTCTGACGAGCTGTTGCGAACGCTCGGCCGAGGATGCGGAACGCCCCAAGTGCGCCGAAGACGAAAACGAGAATGATCGAAAGGATGCTCGAGTTCACGTTGTCCGAGAAGTCGGCGTTGAACTGTGCCCAGAAGTCACCCAGTCCGATATTGCTGAGATGCCCGAGCCCGTGGGCGTAGTCGACGACCATCGCCACCCAGAGGCCGAAGGCCAAGGCGAAAACCACGATCGCGGTAACCAGCCATGCACCAACGCGGGAGATGACGCCACCCGATCCGCGGCGGTAGAGCCAGACCGCAGAGACTGCAACAAGGAAGCCGACAATGGATGCGATGAAACCGATGCTCCAGAGGAGAGTCAGAGCGATGACCCCCACCGGAATCGCGAGCAGCGCGAAGAGGCCGCCGCCAATAACGTTCTCTGGCTGAGCGTGCGGCTGCGTCGTCGGTGCGGTCATGATGACTCCTTGTTCCCTGCCGTTGAGACTCTCACCCTATAAGAGCACCGTGTCCAGAACTACGGCGCGCTCAGCCCGAGGTTGTTGCAGAAGCTCTCGGCGCTCGTCGTCGCCTTCGTCTTGCGGAAAACCGACACAATGAGGTCATCCCGCAGGCACGCCTGCAGCTTGGGAACGGCCCCGGACCGCGAGCCCGTGCTGAAGACACCGCTGCGCCACAAGCCTTTGCAGAGAAGAACCGCATTCGCAATCCGCGCCGCCGTCGGGGTGGTGCCGGGCTTCGAGTCGAAATGCGCGTTGTTCGCGAGTCCTACCTGTGCGAAGGCGGAGCTGGCATTAGACCCGCTGTAGCAATAGGCCGACTTGCTTTGCAGTGTCGGGTTTGCGATGGTTCCCGCGGCAACACCCGCACCAGCCAACACGAGGACCGCAGCCAGCGCCACAAGTCGGTGGCGCAGCACCTGGCGCCAATGGCGCACCGCGATGCGCTCGAAGAGGTCGGCCTCGAGGCGTGCGAAGTCGTCGGAGTCGGGAAGGTCGGGCCTTGCGATCATCCTCAGTCTCCCTTCAACAGTGAGAGCTCGGAGCGCAGCCGTGCGCGAAGCCGAGAGAGCCGATTGCGCACTGAGCCATGAGAAATGCCGAGCTGGCGCGCGGCTTCCTTGTAGCTGAGGTCACTCACCAGGCACAGCCAGAAGATCTCTTGGTCGAGGAGCGGCATCAGAGCCATGACTTCTTCGATGTGCTGGCGCGCCTCCCTCGCCACCGCCGCGTTTTCTGGCGCGAGAGCGTGGTCGAGGCCGTCCGCGTTTTCATCCAGTGGGTCCCGACGTTTGCGAGCCTCGGACCGACGACGGTTCAATGCGAGGTAGCGAGCAGTGGTTACCAACCAGGGCAGAGTCGACTCCCCAACCAGCTCGATCGATGATCGCTTGTCCCACATCGTCATGAACGCGTCCTGCATGACCTCTTCGGAGTCGGCGCGCGACTGCAGCACGCCGAAGGCCGCCCAGTAGACGGACCTCATATGCATGCGGAAGATGCGGCGAAA
>JADGOT010000267.1 GCA_017882805.1 Glaciihabitans sp.
ACGAGCGACGGCCTCGGCCAGCCCGCGGTCCTGGCCTCACGACCTGCTCGCAACGGCAAACCGACGATCCTGCTGTACGCACATCACGACGTGCAGCCCCCTGGAAAAGACGAGGACTGGGATTCGTCACCGTTCGAACCAACAGTCCGGGGCGACCGCATCTACGGTCGGGGCGCAGCGGACGACAAGTCCGGCGTGCTCGCGCACGTCGCCTCGATCCGCGCGCTCGTGGCTGTTCTGGGGGCCGACTTCGACCTCGGCCTCTCGGTTTTTATCGAGGGTGAGGAGGAGAACGGCTCGCGCTCGTTCAAGAACTTCCTCGTTGATCATCACGACCAGCTCGCAGCGGACGCGATTGTCGTCGCCGATTCAGACAACTGGAACACCACTACTCCGGCCCTGACAATCGCGCTGCGCGGCAACGTCAAGCTGCACCTGAAGGTTTCGACCCTCGACCACGCCTCGCACTCGGGCATGTTCGGGGGAGCGGCGCCCGACTCCATGCTGGCAACGATCAAACTGCTGTCGACTCTCTGGGATGCCAACGGGTCGGTCGCTGTCGAGGGACTCACCTCTTACGACATGGAGACTCCCGAATACTCGGAGGAGCTCTTCAGGGAGGAGGCGGCGCTGCTCGATGGGGTCGAGCCGATCGGAACCGGCAGCATCCTGTCCCGCATTTGGGCGCAACCGACTGTCACGGTGACGGGGATTGACGCTCCCACTGTGATCAATGCGTCCAACACTCTGTCGGCAACGACCACCGTGGTGATCAGCTCCAGAATCGCGCCGGGGCAGAAGGCGACCGATGCGTTCGCAGCGCTCGAGAAGCACCTGCGTGCCAATGCGCCATTCGGAGCGAAGCTCGAAATCTCCGATGTTGACCTCGGCGACCCGTTCCTCGTGGATACCAAGGGTCAGTCGGTGGCGGATGCCCGGTCGGCGATGATCGAGGCGTGGGGAGTCGAACCGGTCGACACCGGTATCGGCGGATCCATACCGTTCCTGGCCGACTTGGTCGAACAGTTTCCCGAAGCAGAGATTCTGGTGACGGGCGTCGAAGATCCGGATTCCCGCGCTCACAGCCCCAACGAGTCGCTGCACCTGGGAGTATTCCGGCGCGCGATCCTCACGGAAGCGCTCTTGCTGGCAAAGCTCCAGAACCGCGCATAGACTTGAAACCAGAATTGCTTTAAGGAGCTTCCATGACTGACACCCTCACGACTTCCGTACCGGCCAAGGCGCACGGCGTCGGCTTGACCGATACCGCCGCCGGCAAGGTGCGCAGCCTGCTCGCCCAGGAGGGTCGCGACGACCTCCGCCTGCGCGTTGCCGTGCAGCCGGGTGGATGCTCGGGCCTGATCTACCAGCTCTACTTCGACGAGCGCGTGCTCGATGGCGACGCGACCGTCGAATTTGGCGATGGTGTCGAGGTCGTTGTTGACAAGATGAGCGTGCCCTACCTCGATGGAGCCAACATCGACTTCGAAGACACCATCCAGAAGCAGGGTTTCACGATTGACAACCCGAATGCTTCGGGCAGCTGTGCGTGTGGAGACAGCTTCCACTAGCCCTGTTTCTTGTGTGCCGATGACGGCCGCAAAGAAAGATCGAGCCCAAAGGGTTCGATCTTTTTTGCTTTGCGGCCCTGCCCTGCGCGGTGGCTCCGTGGGCGCGATATAGACTGAGACGGCAATCAGTCCGCTAGCTCCGAGAGGTTCAAGGTGCTCCGTAACCGCCGTTTTCGCTGGGCTGTAGTTCCAGCCGCGGTCGTCGTTCTTCTCGCATTGGCGGGCTGCACGCAAGAGCAGGAGTTTGGTTTCCTGCCTATCAAGTCGCTCAACACGACCAACCACACGAGTGAGGTCGTCGGCCTCTGGAATACGTCGTGGATCGTGCTCATGGGTGTCGGACTACTCACCTGGGGCCTCATCATCTGGGCGGCCGTCGTCTATCGCCGCCGCAAGGGCCAGACCGGACTTCCGGTGCAGCTGCGTTACAACATGCCGATCGAGATCTTCTACACGATCGTGCCTCTCATCCTTGTGCTCGGCTTCTTCGCATTCACCGCGAAGACTCAGAACAGCATCGAGACGCCGCCTACCGCCGCGCCGCAGGTAAAGATCGACGTTTATGGTCAGCGATGGGCGTGGACCTTCGATTACATGAACGAGAACACCTATAGCCCGGGCATTCAAGCCCAAACTGAGGTGAATACCGGAAAGCTTCAGCAGCCGCTTAACACGCTCTACCTGCCGGTCAACAAGCGCGTCGAGATTAAGATCCTTTCGCGAGATGTCGCCCACTCGTTCTGGATCGTGAACTTTCTCTACAAGAAAGACATGATCCCGGGCAAGGCGAACTACATGTACTTCGTGCCGGAGAAGATCGGCACGTACCAGGGCAAGTGCGCGGAGTTGTGTGGCCAGTACCACTCGCTGATGCTGTTCCAGGTCAAGGTTGTCTCCGACGCCGACTACCAGGCGTACATTGCCGCGCAGCGCAAGCTCTACCCAGGTCTTCTGGGCGCGAACTACAACGCCAATACCAACCTGCCGGGCACCGGCGCACCGAAGGGCT
>JADGOT010000268.1 GCA_017882805.1 Glaciihabitans sp.
AGGACGCCGCGCACCTCGCTGCTGCGGGCTTGATCGATGACGGCCGCCGTCTGCTGGTAGTAGACAAGGTGGTGGGCGGGTACTGCCAGGTCTGAGGGGACGGGGCTGCTGGCAAAGAGCGGCCGCTCGACGATCACCGCATTGGGGTTGATGTCGTACCCGCTCGTGGCTGGAACGAGGTCTTCTGCGTTGCGAATCGTGAGGACTGGAACGGTTGCCGGGATCGCGACCTGCGCGGACGGCGCGCCAAACGTCACCACCCCCTTCACGTTGAACGCACCCGAGCCGGCGAGTTGCGCCGCGAGCAGGCCACCCTGCGAGTAGCCGTTGAGCACAACTGGGGATGCGGACGTGACGCCGGCCTCGTGCATGGCGGAGACGACCGTCTGGTACGAGGCCGACGATTGCCCACCCACCCCGTTCAATGCACTCGTCAGGTCGAACGGTTCCGTATGCGTTTTCGGGTCGAACGTCACGGTGCCCGCGATGTACACATCGAATCGATCGGGCTTGCCTGGCTCGATATAGCGATCGATCCTGATCTGTTCTCCGTTCGGATCGGTTTCCGGCGCCGGGAATGATTCAGCCCGGTCAAGGAGGGAGGTTGGCGGAGTGCCGAACTCAAAGCTGCTGGTCTTTTTCACTGCTGCGCCCGAGGGCTCGAATAGCCCAACTCCGCGACCGATCGCGACGAGACCATTAGAAGACGAGGAGACACCGGTGATCCGTTCAGAATCGAGCGCGGCGGCTACGGGCGGCGGAACGAGCAGGAAACCAGCGCCGAAGCCGTCGGCAACCGACGCAAGTTCGCGGATGATCGCGACGGTGCCCGGACTAGTCAGGATGCGACCGTGCAACTTGAGGTAGTTCTGCAGCCCCTGTGTGAGCGCGGCGGGCGACCGACCGGTGATGGCGACCGCCGTTAGTAGCCCGGCCGCTGCACCCAGTACAACCGGCAGGCCGAGCAGGCGCGCGCCAACGCCCGCGAGCCACGCTCCACCCTCGTCGACCTGGTGGACCAGCGCACCCGCAACCTGCTCGGCTTGCGAGTAGTGCGTGAGGCACGACATCACACCGGAGGCGAGCTGCTCCGCCGTGTTCTGCGCCGTCAACAATGCGCGCACTGACGCGCGGGTCAGCCGCCGGGCCTCAAGCGCGGCCGGAGGAACCGCGGACGCGATCGACTGGGCCGGTTCGAGGGCTTCCAAGACGCCGAGCAAAGCGCCAGCGGACAATCGAACACTCAGCGCGAGACGCCCGAGCCCGTCCACCTGGCTCAACAGCGCGTCACTCGCCACGATCACCCTGCCGCCATGCAGCGAGGTGGTCGTGAGCGTCGAGCCAGGCGTTCCCGGCGTACCCGGCGTACCCGGCGATCCATCAGCCGGCACCGACGGGTCACCCGGATTAGACATGACCGCCGAGCTCAAACACCGCGACCGTGGTCAGGTCTGTCGCCGAACGCAGCAGCTCCTGCGCAACCTGGAGCTCGCGGGAGAGTTCGTCGAGAGACCGCTGATACGCCCAAGCGGCCAGGCCGTTCCATCCACTGGCATCGCGACGTGGAGCTGCCAGTTCCGCCTCCGCGACACGACGAGAGATTGTGGAGAGCTGGCGTCTCGCCTCTTCAAGTTCCGCGGATACCGCGGCGGCGCCCTCTATTTCGAACATGCGCCTCCCTTCGTCGTCTCGAGTGTGCCGTTGACCCGTGGTCGGAACTCGCGTGGGGACGAATTTGCGAACCAATCCGTTCCGACCGGTCGTGTGGAGGAGCGGACTGTGCCAACTAACAGAAGTGCGCGAGACTGTAGACATGAGTTTCGACCGCACTCTCGATGAGTCGGCGCTCTTTCGAATCTGTTTCGTATGCACGGGCAACATCTGCCGTTCCCCGATGGCAGAGGCCGTCTTCAAGGATCTGATTCGCAGCGCCGGGCTTGAGTCTGTCGTCGCCGTCATCTCAGCCGGGACGGGCGACTGGCACGTGGGTGAGCCGTCGGATGACCGCACGGTTGAAGCTCTCCGGGCGCGAGGTCTTGACGGCACACACCACCGAGCGAAGCAGTTCGACCCGGACTGGTTCGAGAATCTTGACCTCGTGGTGGGATTCGACCGCAGCCACGAGCGCATCCTTCGCGCCTGGGCGAACAATGACATCGATCGGTCCAAGGTGCAGCTTCTCATGAGCTTCGACGCGGACGCCTCCGGGCCGCTTGAGGTGCCAGACCCGTATTATTCGGATGCCGCCCTGTTCGATCTCGTTCTTGCCATGATCGATAAGGCATGCACCGCGCTTTTTCGCCAGGTAAGTCCCGGCATCCCGAAACAGCACGCAATTCATAAGGACCTTTCATGAGCTCACTGCCCGAACAGCCCATCAGTCCTCTCGACGGGCGCTATCGCGAGGCAGTGAGCGAGCTAGGCGAACACCTCTCTGAGGCGGGACTTAACCGTGCCCGCGTTCGGGTCGAGGTCGAGTGGCTTCTGTACCTGACCGACCACGAGCTCTTCGGTTCCCGTCGGCTCGACCTCGAACAGACTCGCAAACTTCGCGAACTCGTCAGCGATTTTGGCCAGACAGAGATCGACGAGCTCGCCCGGCTCGAAGCCACGACGCGTCACGACGTAAAGGCAGTGGAGTATCTCGTGCGCGGCAAGCTGGCAGAACTCGGCCTCAGCTCGGTAGCCGAACTCACTCATTTCGCCTGCACGAGTGAGGACATCAACAACCTCTCGTACGCGCTGACAATTGGTGCCGCCGTGCGTGACGTATGGCTCCCCAAGCTCCATTCGGTCATTACCGCACTGCGCAAGTGGGCGCTCACCCACCGGTCGGATGCGATGCTCGCGCATACGCACGGTCAACCCGCAACTCCCACCACGGTGGGCAAGGAGTTCGCGGTCTTCGTCCGCCGCCTGGAGCGGATCGCGGCTCAGGTGGAGGCGACCGAGTACCTCGGCAAGTTCAGTGGCGCGACCGGAACCTTCGCTGCGCATGTCGCGGCCGACCCGGGCCAGGACTGGCCGGAGATATCCCGCGAGTTCGTGCTCTCGCTCGGCCTCGACTGGAACCCACTTACCACCCAGATCGAACCGCACGACTGGCAGGCCGAGCTGTACTCGAGAATCAGCCACGCGAACCGAGTGCTGCACAACCTGTGCACCGACATCTGGACCTACGTATCAATGGGCTACTTCACCCAGATTCCGCAGGCCGGCGCAACTGGCTCATCCACCATGCCGCACAAGATCAACCCGATCAGATTCGAAAACGCTGAGGCCAACTTCGAGCTATCGAGCGCCCTGCTGGATTCGCTTGCGTCGACCCTCGTAACCTCGCGGCTGCAGCGCGACCTGACCGACTCAACGACGCAACGCAACGTCGGGGTGGCGATCGGCCATTCTCTGCTCGCGCTCGACAACGTGGCTCGCGGCCTGGGCGAGATCGCGGTGGACACCGCCAGGTTGGATGCCGACCTCGATGCCAACTGGGAGATCCTGGGCGAGGCAATTCAGACCGTCATCCGCGCCGAGGTCACTGCGGGGCGCAGCTCCATCGCCGACCCCTACGCGATGCTGAAGGAACTCACCCGCGGAAAGCGGGTCGGACAGAAGGAACTCGTCGCGTTCATTGATGGCCTCGACATCGGCACCGATGCGAAGAAGCGGCTACGCGAGCTAACACCGAACACCTACGTGGGCCTGGCCAGCGAACTGGTCGATTACCTCAAGGGTTAGTG
>JADGOT010000269.1 GCA_017882805.1 Glaciihabitans sp.
CTGCGGAGAACCCAAACCGATCGGCCACGCATTGAGCGGCGAAGCTCCACGCCACGGTGCACAACAAGGCATCGACTCCGCGAGACGCGAGTTGTTCGACGCCTTCGTGTATGTCATCGATGCAAGGGGCTCCGGCCATCGCGTCCGCAACTTCTGCGATGGAACGACCCTTGTAGTACGGCGCATCTCCGTCGGCGACATCAGCGCTAGCTATCTCGCCTTCAGCGAAGCGGCGCTCAAGTTCCTCGATGACGGCGCGATGGCCGATCCATTCTCCGAGATGCAGAGAGGCCGTCGTCCCGTGGATCAACGTGCCGTCCAAGTCGACTGCGACAACCGCCCACTTCTGTGAGGTACCCATGTACGTTTCTAGCATCTAGGTGTAGTTCCCAATGACGTTGGTCCAGTGCGGGTCTGCTTGGAGACTGGGGGTGCTGAAGCCTCCAACTCCAAGGAGATCCCGTGAAGCTGCACGGTAACGCCAAACTGACCCCTGTCCAGCGACGTCTGTTGGTCTCGCGGGTGCTCGACGAGCACTGGACCTATGCCGATGTCGCGGATGCGTTCGGTGTGCATGAGCGGACCGCGTATCGATGGGTGCGCCGGGGCGTAGGTCATAACTCTCCGTGGGTTGACGTAGCCGCGTCACATCGCGTTTGCGGTTGATCGCGCGCCCAGATTGCCCGATCCCGAGCGCATCGGCGAGTTCCCGATCGGCAGTTATGGCGCGCGCCAGCGCCCGTCGTTTAAGACGCGATTGTCCGCTGGGCGGAGGCGTCCGCTTTCGGGATTCAGGGCGGTGATCGTATGACCGTTACGCCCGACACGGCTGACACGGCTGACGCAGCGCGACAAGCGCGGCGCATGGGCATTGATTCACTACGAATCTCCCCGCTTGCGCCGCCTCGCTATCGCAATGCTCGCAAGGAGCAGTAGCAGCGCAATGGCCAGCCGCTCGAAATCTCTCAACTGCCATCCTTGTGAGACGCCTATGAATACGCCGACGAGTCCGGATGCAATCGCTAGGATTGCGATCGCACCCGCTCCTATTGGTCGCTTCAAGATTGAGCTCTGCAGTTCGTCGGTTCTTCACTGATGTTGGGATGGAGTGACGACTACTGACATGCCCGAGCGGCTGCTAGCGCGGCTTTCCTCGGAAGTACATCTTGAGTGCGAAGATCGCTAGCGCAAGGATAACCAGAAGTACCAGGATTACAGTCTGCATTTCAGTCTCCGTTGTCCCGCTGGCGTCATCTCAGACGAACGGATATTGCCCGCTCTGGGACGGTTATGCGAGGTCGACCCGCTGCACCCGGGCATCAGGCAATGTACCCAGAGGGAGCGACATCGAGGCCGAGCAGATCGGCAGTTATGGACGGGTAGGTAGGGCTTGATTTGAGGTTCGGCGCCATGGCCAGACGAGGCCCGCGCCGATGAGGCAAGACAGCGCGAGACCGCCTGGAGCGAGCACCAGCCAGTAGCTCAGTTGATTCTGGGGGAACGGGCTGCCGCTGTTCTGCACGAAGAGGAACACGATCGCCGCTACGAAGAGGCCGAGTAGCCCGGCCACACCTAGGCCGACCGCTACCACGCGTCGAAGGACTCCGTCGACCTTGTCCGGATTACCTGCGCGCATGTCGTGAATCGTATGCCCGCTTCAGCCGAGCACGTCGCCGGGCTCGCGCCGATCGGCATATCTGTACGCCAATGGACTTCGAGCCGTCGCTACGCCGGGAACGAGCCGTTCACGATTGCGACCAGGAGGAGCACGAACCAGACAATCACGATCGCGACGAACCCCTGGGCTGCAAGTTGGCACAAGATGCGGTAGTGGGTCAGGTCATCGGATTAGGAGGCGTTGGACTGCACCAACTCAGGATCTAGCTGTTCGATGAAATGCACATCCGGCGGCAACATTTCGCCATCCGGGGCATACATGGGCCGAGCGGTCAGCCGGTGACTGAACCGATAGCGCGTCGCGTCATCCGCGAACCCATAGCGGATCGTGTAGCTGATATCGATCAGCGTCTCCGACCCCAAGTCCGGAATCACAAACACAGGCTCATGCGGCCGGAATCCGGCTTCCTCCCCGGGCCCAGCGAGCCATTCCACATCGTCAGGAACAAGATTCCAGAAATAGCTTCCCGACTCAACGCGCATCGACTCCATCGCATAGCGAACGGATTCGGTTGGGGAAGTGTTGCGAAACGTCAAATCGGTTCGGATGCTCGCAGGACCCGTGGCGGACTTGTCGCCTTTCCCGAACCTGAGACCGATGTTCTTGTAGACCAAGCTGTACTTAGCTTTCTTCCGCTCAAGCGCAAGAGCGCCAGACCGGCCAAACCACGGCAACGCGGGGAAGATGGTCGAAACGACGATGTATCCCCCCAGAAGCATCGCGGCGATGCACGCCCATAGGAAAGGGTTCCAGGGCGACGTTTTTACCAACTGACCGCGGCTATCCAGAGCGACGAAGGTCCGCGCCGCCGTATACCAAGCGCCTGCCAGCCCGGTCCCTGCCGTCAAGAGGGCACCGCCCAACTCGCGCCAGAGCCTGCGCCATTCAGCCATCCCGAAAGCCTATGGGCGATGGGCGATGCGTTCCCGAGACTGGCCCACCACCCAAGATGCCCGCTCTGGGACCATTATGCGAGCGCCTCAACCTGCACGACAGGCGCGGGCGGAACCTCGAAGCCGCGTTGGCGCCTCTGTGGTGTTCGTGAAGTGGTTCTGGAAGTCTGTGGGGAGATTTCGGGAGGTAGCGATGCGTTATGACGTGTTCATCTCGTACAGCCACACTGGCGACGAGTTGTTGTCGGAGCGGGTGCAGGCTGGCCTGCAACGTTTCGCGAAGCCGTGGTGGCGTCGCCGCGCGCTCCACGTCTTCCGCGACAGGACCGGACTGTCCGCGAATCCCGGTTTGTGGTCATCGATCGCTGAGGCCATCGGCGACTCGCGGTACTTCTTGATGCTGGCCTCGCCGGAAGCAGCCACATCGCCGTGGGTCGCACGCGAGGTTGCCGAATGGCGCGCCAAGCGGGGCTCTCAGGGCCTGCTGGTGTTGCTGACGGATGGGGAGATCGCGTGGGACGACAGGACGAACGAGTTCGACTGGGACGCGACGACCGCGCTCGCCGTCAGCGCGTTCACCGGTTGCTTCGCCGAGGAGCCACGTCATGTGGATATGCGGTGGGCCCGCTCGGAAGTGCAGCTCGATCTGACCGACGGGCGATTCCGCGACCAGATTGCCGAGCTGGCTGCGCCAGTACACGGAATCGGGAAGGACGAGCTCGCGGGCGCTGACGTGCGTCAGCATCGTCGAACGTTGCGACACGCTTTCGCCGCCGGGGTAGCGTTGTTGGTGTTGACACTCGCAGCGTTCGCTACGTCGGCGTTCGCGGTGAACGCTGCGAGCGCAGCTCGGCGTAGTGAACGACGCGCGATCGAACAGCAACAGCGAGCGGATACCGAAGCCAACCTCGCGTCCATCGAGCGCGCCGATGCCGAGCATCAGAAGCAGGTCGCCGACCACAACGCGGAACAGGCGCAGACGAGCGCGCTGGACGCCGAGCGAGAGAGGCGAAGCGCGGATTCGAATGCACTTGTTGCCGTCCATCAGAAGCATCTGGCAGATCTGAACGCGCAGCAGGCGCAAGCGAATGCGCAGCAGGCTCAGCAGAACGCGGCGCAGGCGCAGGCCAACCTGACGCTCGCCGTAACCGCTCAGGGTGAGGTGGCAGGCAAGAACGAGCAGCTTCTGACTGCCAACGGTCAGCTCTTGACGGTCAACGGTCAGCTCTCGACGGTGAACGGTCAACTGCAGTCAACCGACAAGAGGCTTCGACAGACGAATGACGCCCTCACGGTGCAGCGCGACGAGGCGTCTCGACAGCGCGACGTCGCCCTGTCGGAGGCGTTGGCCGCCAGCGCCGGCAACGCGTTCGACGCGGGCCGCTTCGACCTCGGCCTCTTGCTGAGCGTAGAAGGGAGCCGAATCAGCCCCAGCGCACGGACTAGCGGCAGCCTACTCAGCGGGCTCCGGCTTCAGCCGACGCTTGTCGGTCACCTGCAGGGTCTCGCCGGTGCCGTGGAGTGGGTCGCGTTTAGCCCGGACGGCCGTTTGCTCGCTGCTGCAGGGATGGATGGAACCGTAGACGTGTGGGACGTCCAAACGCGGGCGCGCGTCGCGCAGCGACGGCCGGCGATCCCTTGCGACGTCGGCGGCGTTGTGACGTTTAGCGCCAACAGCCAGTTGCTCGCGTCTTCGACGCTGTGCGGCGGTGATATCGAGCTGTGGAACCCGCGCACTGGCGCAGTACTCCGTTTGCTTCATCCGATCAACCCGGTGACCACCCTTCACTTCGACCGGACCGGCACGTTGCTGGCAACCGGGGGAGTGCAAGCCACGATTTGGGATGTCAACACTGGCGAGGTCGTGCATACGCTTTCTACGTCGGCACCGGGAACCGTTTGCTTGCAACCGACCATCAGCCCGGACGACGCCGTCGTCGCCTGCGCGGGCGGAGAATCCCAGTTCTTCGGTGCGCCCGAAGACGCTGTCACAATGCAGTTCTGGAGCGCGCTGACCGGACTGCCACTCGGACCTCCCTCGGTTGCGTATCCCGGAGACAAACACAGCCTGTTCTCCGTCACATTCAGCGCCGACTCGAAGGTGTTGACAACCGTCGCCTCGGGAAGCGGGGTACGTCCGATCATCCAGTGGGACGTGACGACGGGCCAACCCACTGGAGCGCCGTTCGGCCCGCTGCTCGCGAACGGCGACTCGGCCGTAGGCATCAGCCCCGACTTCGCACAGATCGTGTCCGAGAACGCGACCGACCAGTCGCTCAGCCTGCGCGACGCCGTCACTGGCCTATCGTCCAGCGCTCCGCTGCATATACCGCTCGACCCGTCTTTTTCGCAGGGCGCGGTCGCGTTCAGCCCCGACGGGCGAACGCTCGCTGCGGGCGGCGCGGACGGGCCAGTTCGGCTCTGGCAATCGAACGCACCTACTCGGCTTGCAGCTTCGACCCCGATCAGCGTCGCGACGGACGACTTCGTCACGCTTTCCCCCGGCGGACGGATCGCGGAAGTCACTCACTCCGGATCGTCGATGCTCGTCGATATCGTCTCGGGCCGACCGCTGACGCACCAGCCGCCGTTCACCTCGCCTACTTCGGGAGGTTACAGCGCGTTCAGCGGCGACGGCCGCACATTCGTATGGCTCGATAGCGACAACAAGATTCGACGCTGGAACGTGGCGCGCGGACAGCTCGAGGGATCCGCGGTTCGAGAACCGGCGGACTGTTCCTTTCTGATCGCGGTCGCGTTCGATGGACAAACCGCGGCCCTTGCCTGCGGCTTCGCCGGAGATGTCAAAGTCATCGACCTCGACTCGGGTCGCACGATCAGTGACCTCCACACGAACAGCTTCCCGGTGCTGAACGCGGCATTCAGTCGCGACGGCCAACTCCTCGCGGTCGGCGGCCCGAATGCTCAGATCTGGGATGTGTCTTCCAGCTCGCTCCTGCCGAACCAACCGGAACGAGGACAAGGCGCCAACCCGAGCAATCTGGCGTTCAGCCCCGATGGCCGTACTCTCGCCGCCGCCGGCGCCCTCGGCAGCCCGGTGGTGTTCTGGGACGTCGTGACCGGCCAACTGCGACAAGCATCCCCGCAGGGCTTCGGCGCGGGAAGCGTCAGCAATGCGATTGTGGTGTTCGCCCCTGATGGCCACACCGTCGCGACGGGAGCGATGGACGGTGCGGTGCGCCTCTGGGACGTTGCTTCGGCGCAGCCGATCGGGCTGCCCTTCACGCGCCTTCCGATCATCAACGGCCAGGTCCAAGGCAACTCTGCCGCAGTCTGGGCGCTGGCGTTCACCGCCGACGGTCAGTCGCTGATCTCCGCCACGATCGGCGATTCGAACGCAGGCACGACCGGGCCGAACGAGATCGTGCGCTGGGATCTCGGTCTGGCCGCGTGGCGGCAGCAGGCGTGCGCGATCGCGAATCGGAACCTCACGACCGCCGAGTGGCAACAGTTCGTCGGTCCGGGGATCGCGTACCAGAGAATCTGCGACGGGCTGCCATGAACTTTCGCTCGACACCCGCCGACGGTGCCGCCCGGGGCGAGCCCGTGCTTGCAATCGCGAACGCGCACAGATTGCCCGCTCTGGGACGCTTATGCGAGGCGCCGGGCGAGGGCGAGTCGGCTCACCCGAGCGTGCGTAAATGTACCCAGAGCGAGCAGGCGCCGATGCCGAGCAGATCGGCAGATATGTGCGCGCGAGGTGGCGCGATAGACGACGGTTCGCTCCCGATCGCGGTCGGACCGACTGCCGTATCGGAGTGCGTTGCACGCGAACACGAAACGGCGCGCATCCTGAACTTCATCAAGTGTTGGGCCTACGGCGTGACACTCTGTTTCGCCGCTGCCGCAGGACAACCGTGATTGTGGCTACCGCGAGCAACAGGAGC
>JADGOT010000270.1 GCA_017882805.1 Glaciihabitans sp.
CCTGCTCGGGGAGCTGATCATCCTCGTCCGCGGTCGACGCGGCCCAGCGCAGCCGATCCATGGCCAGGTCTGTGTATCCCCGCGCGGCGTTCGCAAGCCCGAGGAAGCAGGTGAGCAGCGGCCACTGACCGCCGCCGAAGAACGTATCCCGCCGATAGCGATGCACCCCTCCATCATCCGCGAGTTCGCCCTCGACAGCCGCAATCGTGTTCCGGCCTAGCGGTTCCCAGACCGGAATCACAGCGAGTGGGCTGACCACGGCGAGAAGACTGGCGTCGACGTCGGTGGATCCGAGCCATTTCGTGAGATGACCGTCGCTGCTCCCGCGCTCCTGAATGGTCGCCACGATCTCATCCACTACCGCGGTGCACTGGGCCAGCCGCGTTGGGTCGATGACATCACTCCCAGCGACAGAGCGGAGCCCCGCGGCAATGCAGCCAAGCGTGGAGACGTGTACCTGCTCGGCGCTCTCCTCCCACCAGTCGAAGCAGGGTCGACCCCACGAACTGAGCAGATAGTCAACGGTCAGAACGAGGGCCGGCGCCCAGCGCTCGAGATCGATCGCGTGTCGGCGAGCGTGCTCGACAACCGCCCACAGCCAGGTGCCGTAGCCGTCGAGCTGGAAGTCCCACCACTCGTCATCGCCGTCGGCGCCCTCGAGAGTGAATCGGGTCGGCAGCATCTCGCGGTCGGGCGCAGGATTTCCTGCAGCGGCCCGCCCGACGATGTCCTCGATCCGGTCCTGGCGTGCGATCACAATTGAGTTGCACCAGTCGAAGAATGCGGTGGCCGAGGCGACCCGTCCCGCCGACGACATCGCGTCCGCGATGAAGGCGCCATCCCGAAACCAGGAGTAGCCGCGGTAGGCGGAGAACGTGGGGCTGGCCGGGTACGCACCGGACTCATCCTGCAGTCGCTCGATGAGCTCGATGCTGCTGGTGGCAAGCAGTCGCAGCGAGTCGATATCGACTGGATGCTCGCGAGTGGCTTCGATCATGCCGGTGGTCTCCCCTTGGTGGTGCGCACAGAATATGGAGGGTCCCGAGGCCGAGGTGGCCTCGGGACCCTGTGGCCGACGCTCGCCGACCGATGGAGCATGTGTTCGTGTTTGTACTGCCTGCTGGTGCCTAGCCGGCGAGCAGCGGGTCGATCTTTGCCTTCGCACTGTCGAGTGCCTGCTGGACGGTCTCGCGACCGGCCTGCGCCTCAATCAGGGCCGCGGTCATCGCGTCCTGGATGGCCTGCGAATTTGCACCGAGCGAGGGCGACACGGCGATCTTCGTTGCTCCGTCGAACACCGCCTGGCGGTTCGCCGGAGCGCCCTTGCTCAGGTAGGTAGCCAGCTTCGCCTTGTCGGAGATCGTGGGGAGCTCCCATCCGCTGTCGAGCCGCACGTTGACCTCTTCGCTCGAGGAGGACATGTAGATGGCCCACTTCTCGGCGGCGGCGATGCGCTTGCTCTTCGCGTACACGCCGATGCCGTTCGAGAAGACCGCGCTGGCAGTCTTGGTGTTGCCGGGTTCGACCGCAATGTCCCAATTGAATGGAACCTTCGCGAAGTTGCCGAACACCCAGGTTCCGGTGTGCAGCATGGCCAGCTTGCCCGCGGCAAACAGGTTGGTGTCGAAGTCCGCGGTTCCCTGCCCGTCGGCGATGGTTGGCATCGTCGTGCCGCTCTTGTCGACGAGCCATTTGGCTGCCGCGAGTCCGGCCGGACTGTCGAACGCCGTCTTCTTGCCGTCCTTGCTCAGGAAGCTGGCGCCATTCTGGACGAGTGCCTTGTAGTACTCGTTGTAGGTGACCGGCTGGTGGTCGCCCCAGATCCCCTTGGCCTGGTCGGTGATCTTCTTGGCAGCCGCGGTCTCGTCCGCCCACGTCCAGCTGCTGGTCGGGTACGAAACGCCAGCCGCGTCGAACAGGTCCTTGTTGTAGTAGAGGACAACATCGGAGAAGGAGGTGGGCAGGGCGTACTGCTTGCCGGCCGTCTGGTACGTGTCGAGCAGGCCGGAGTTATACACCTTGCTGTCGACGCCGGTGAGCTCGGCGAGTTGGCCGTTCGCCTGCAGCGACTCGTAGTTTGAGTGTCCGTCGATGTCGAAGACGTCGGATGCCGTGCCCGCCGCGAGGTCCGTCTGCTGCGCGGGCGCGTAGCCGGAGTACGGGATAGTCTTCACGTTGACCGTGATCTTCGGGTTTGCCTTCTCGAACGCGGTGACGATCTTCGTCAGGTTGGGCACGTTGGCGCCGTCCGAAATGAAGTTCGTGTACGTGATCGTGACCGGGCCGCTGTCCGCCTTCTTGGGGGCGGATGACGCGCATCCCGTCATAACGAGAACCGCGACGCCGGCGACGGCGAGGGCTCCCACTAGCTTTCTATTCATGTGCTGCTATCTCCTTTGATGGGTGGTGCGGTAGTACCTGTGGTCCAGTGATCACTTGATCCCTGAGCTTGCGACGCCCTGAATGACGTATTTCTGGGCGAAAACGTAGAGAGCCAGCATGGGCAGGATGCTCACAACGTAGCCGGCCATGATGACGTCCCACTGCGAGATGTACTGCCCCTGGAGACCCGCGAGCGCGATGGGCAGGGTCTGCAGTTGAGGCGAGCGCAGCACGATCAACGGCCAGAGGAAGCTATTCCAGCTGCCCATGAACGAAAAGACGACCAGGGTGGCAAGCGCGGGTCGGATGTTCGGCAGGATGATCTGCCAGAACATCCGAAAGTGTCCGGCGCCGTCGATCGTCGCGGCCTCATCAAGTTCTCTTGGAACCTGGTTGATGGCTTGTCGCAGCAGGAAGATGCCGAAGGCGGTCGCGAGGGTTGGCAGCAGCGCGCCAACGTAGGTGTCGAGAAGGCCGAAGGTCTTCAGCTCGACGAACAAGGGCACGATGAGCACCTGTAGCGGAATCATCATGGTAGCGAGGTAGATCCCGAACACGACGTTCTGGCCGCGGAACGGCAGGCGGCTGAAGGCGTAAGCCGCGGTCGACGCGGTGACGAGCTGCGCCACCGTAGTGATAGTCGCGAGGATGAGGCTGTTCAGGATGACTTGGGCGAACGGCAGGTCGGCGAAGAGTTTTCCGTAGGCGCCGAGCGACGGGTTCGCCGGGATCAGTGCGGGCGTGTTTGTGAGGTTGGCACCCGGCGTAATCGACGTGATGAGCGTCCACAGGAACGGGAAGAACATCGCGAGCGCGCCCGCGATGATGACCACGTGCAGGACGATCGCAAGGATCAGTCGCGTGCGAGCCTCTGGAGTGCGAAGGGCGCGGCGCCTGGGCGAGCGGACGGCGATGGCGGCGTCAACCATAGGTCACCCACCTCTTCTGGCCGCGAATCTGGATGAGGGTGACAGCGAGGATGACGATGAACAGCATCCACGACAGTGCGGAGGCGTCGCCGGCGCGACCGTACCGGAACGTGAAGTCGTAGATCTGCTCGACGACGGACTCGCTCGAACCGTTCGGGCCGCCCCCTGTCATCGCGTAGATCTGGTCGAAGACCTGAAAGCCGTTGACGAGCGAGATGACGATCACGAAGAACGTGGATGGCGACAGCAGCGGGAGCGTTACTGAAATCAGCCGACGCCACGGCCCCGCACCATCCACCTTGGCCGCGTCGTAGACGTCGGTCGGGATGGCCTGCAGCCCCGCCAGAAGGATGACCATGACGAAGCCGAGGTCCTTCCACGCCGAGGCGAGGATGATGGATGGCAGCGACCACGCTGGATCCGTCCACCAGCCGGGGCCGTGGATGCCGACCATCGCGAGGGCGGTATTGACGATTCCATTGCTTGGGCTCAGCAGCCAGCGCCACACGAGTGCCACGACGATCCAGCTCGTGATCACCGGCAGGAAGTAGATGCCGCGGAGCAGCGAGCGCCCCTTTAGTGCAGTGTTCAACGCGAGGGCCAGTGCGAGGCCACCGAAGTAGACGAGTGGCAGGTAGCCGACTATGTAATAGACCGTGTGCAGGAAGACCGCTCCGGTCTGCGGATCCTGCAGCAGGCGGATGTAGTTGCCGAACCCGACGAACTTCAGCGGTCCGAGGAGGTTCCACTGGTTGAGGCTCACCCAGGCCGCGGCAACCATTGGCCCGAGCACGAAGAGGGTGAGTGGAATCGCGCTCGGCAGCAGGAAGGCGAGAACGGTCAGCGTGTACTTGATCCGACGCGACCTGCTCGCGGAGTCCCGGACCGGTCGAGAGTGCTTGAACTGGGGTGCCTTGTCGAGCAGTGCGGTCTGCGCGGTCATTCTGCGCCGCCCTGCGGTGGGGACGCCTGCTCGACGAGACGTTCGCGTACGAGTCGACCCTGGTCGCCCGCGATGTCATCCGAGTCGAACGGCGTCGCGAGCACGAGGGATGCGGCCCCCTGCGCCCAGCTGTCGTCCTGCCACGACTCGACTGCTACGCCGAGTCCACGACGGCTGGGAATGAGCGATGACCGGAGCGAGGGCTCGAAGCCGAAGGACCAGTGCGTCCATGATGCCGTACCCTCGCCCAGTACGATCACAATTTCGGGATCGAGCGTGTGCACGATTCCGGCGAGGGTGCGGCCAAGCAGGTGCCCGGCCTCGCTGAACACAGCTGCGGCTGCCTCGTCGCCCGCGTCGGCGGCCGAGCGGAGGACGTCAATGCCACTCTGCTGGCCGATGATCCCCCGAGCACGAGCCGTGCGAACGAGGCCGGCCTGGCCGATGATCGCCTCGAGGCATCCGCGATTTCCGCAGGTGCATACTGGACCGTTGGGGTCCACCGGAATGTGGCCGATCTCACCAGCACCCCCTGAGGCTCCGCGCAGGACAACGCCATCGACGACAATGCCTGCACCGATACCGGTTCCGATCGTGAGAACCAGAAAGTTCTCGTACTGTCGCCCGAGTCCGTAGAGCCGCTCGGCCATCGCGAGCGCGTTGACGTTGTTTTCGACGAGAACGGGAAGTTCCAGCTCCCGGCGGAGTGTCGCACCCACGGGTACCTGGCTCCAGCCCAGCTGGGCGGAATCCACGAGTCCGCTGCCTTGGCCGTCAACCGATCCGGGGACGCCGACACCGATACCGAGCAGCGGCGTCTTACCGCCACCCGCGATGAACCGGCGCAGGAGTTCGGTGACATCGTTGAGCATGGTCGATGCCGCAGCGTCGAAGGGCTCACTTGCCGAACGAAGCACGCCGCCCGCGATGCCGACCTCGACGAATGCGACGTGGTCTGGCGCGATCTTGACGCCGATCGCGCGACCCGCGGTCGCGACGAGCCCGAGCATCCGGGCCGGCCTGCCGCCCTGCGACGGCGAGTGGTCGAGCTCGGCGAGCAGGCCATCCGAGAGCAGGTCCTTGGTCAGCTGCGTCATCAGCGCCGGCGAGACGTTGAGGGCCCGTGCGAGGTCCGCGCGCGATGTCGGCCCCTGGGCACCGAGGTGCGCGAGGATCGCCGACCGATTCACATCGGTTCTCGAGCTGGATCGAATCGCCATTGGTTCTCCGGGTTCTGGACATCTTTATTCAGGACTAAATAAACCATAGAACGAAGTATGGAGAAACGTCAAGTAGAACCCCCTCGGGTCGAGTAGCCGTCGACGAAGGAGGCGGCGTTATCGAGGCCGCCGCGCGCGCTGGGCCGCGAGGGTCTCGATGACGCCGCCTTCGACGGCTACTCGACCCGAGGAGTTAGCTACGCGGATTTCTCCGTGGGCCGCACGGCCTTGCGCTGAACGATGGTCGGCGCCGCGTTCTCGAGAACGGACTCTTTTGTCACAATCACGCGGGCGACATCCTCGGTAGAAGGCACTTCGAACATGATCGGGCCCAGAACCTCTTCCATGATGGCGCGCAATCCGCGAGCGCCTGTCTTACGCAGCACGGCGAGGTCGGCGATAGCTTCGAGCGCGTCGTGATCGAACTCGAGCTCGACGCCGTCGATTTCGAACATGCGCTGGTACTGCCGAACGAGGGCGTTCTTGGGCTGGGTCAGGATGTCCATGAGCGCGACCTGGTCGAGCTGGGTGACCGTCGTGACGACGGGAAGGCGGCCGATGAATTCGGGGATCAGGCCGAACTTGTGGAGGTCTTCGGGCAGAACCTCGCCAAACAGGTTCACGTCGTCGTTCTTGCTGTGCAGTGGGGCGCCGAAGCCGATGCCCTTCTTGCCCGCGCGCTGCGAGATGATCTCTTCCAGCCCGGCGAACGCGCCAGCCACGATGAAGAGCACGTTGGTGGTGTCGACCTGGATGAACTCCTGGTGGGGATGCTTGCGGCCGCCCTGCGGCGGTACGGAGGCGATGGTTCCCTCAAGAATCTTCAGCAGCGCCTGCTGCACACCCTCACCGGAGACGTCGCGGGTGATCGAGGGGTTCTCGGCCTTGCGAGCAATCTTGTCGATCTCGTCGATGTAGATGATGCCCGTCTCGGCGCGTTTGACGTCGTAGTCGGCGGCCTGAATGAGCTTCAAGAGGATGTTCTCGACATCCTCGCCCACGTAGCCGGCCTCCGTCAGGGCCGTCGCATCCGCGACCGCGAACGGCACATTGAGTCGTTTAGCGAGGGTCTGTGCCAGGTAGGTCTTGCCGCATCCGGTCGGGCCGATGAGAAGGATGTTGGACTTCGCGATCTCGACATCGTCAATGATGTCGGCGGAGCTCAGGGTGTTGCGGGCACGAATGCGCTTGTAGTGGTTGTAGACGGCGACGGAGAGGGCGATCTGGGCGGCCTCCTGGCCGATCACGTACTCCTCCAGGAACGCGAAGATCTCCTTCGGCTTCGGAAGGTCAAACTCGCTCGAGGATTCTTCGCCGGCCTCGGCGAGACGCTCCTCGATGATCTCGTTGCACAGCTCGACGCACTCGTCGCAGATGTAGACGCCAGGGCCAGCGATCAGTTGCTGGACTTGCTTCTGGCTCTTGCCACAGAAGGAACACTTGAGCAGATCAGCGCTTTCCCCGATGCGGGCCACAGTCGCTCTCCCCTTGTGTGAATTGGCACAGGCGAATTCGCCCAGCCAGACCAGTCGAAACTATGTGGGTTCGAGCCTAACCCGCGGCAGGGACACTGACAGCCATCGCGCGCGAATTGTGACTTCGGCGTGCCGTAACGTGATCGGCATGCGATTTGGGTTCCCTCGACGTGTTCTCGCCCTCGCTTTTGGTTCGCTGGTTGTGTCGGTCCTGGTTCTCGGGCTGGCATCACCCGCGTTCGCGCACAACTTTCTGGTGTCCTCCACGCCGGCCGCCGGTCAAACGCTTACGACGCTCCCAGCGAAATTCGTTATCACGACCAACGAGGGTCTGCTCGACCTGTCCGGTCACGGCGCGGGCTTCGCTTTCGATGTCGAGGATGCCCAGCACAGGTTTTACGGCGACGGCTGTGTAAGCGTCGATGGCTCCAGCATGACGACGGCGCCAGCGCTCGGCGCGGCCGGCAAGTACCGGGTCGTCTGGCAGATTGTGTCTGCTGATGGTCACATCGTGTCGAACGAGTACTCGTTTACCTGGGCGCCCAAGGGTGCGTTTACTCCGAGCGTCGGGTCGAGTCATCCACAGGATTGCGGGGGCAAGTCGGGCGGCACCGCTCCCCCGGATCCGACCCTAGGTCAGGACACAATCATCGTGAAGTCGAGTGCGAACCTCGGCCTGGTGCTCGGTATCGGCGGGGGCGTTCTCGGCTTAGGCGTAATCCTGACCGTGGTCATCCTGCTGGCGGGTCGCCGCCAGAAGCCCACCGAGTAACAGCCACATCGCAAAGTCGGTGTTTGGTGTGACACGCCGCGACGGGGCGCCTCAGACGCCGCGTGTCGTCTGCGGGTCCGACTTACTGACCACGCGCTCGCACAGGGCGCTATTACCATTGGCTTATTCGAGTGCGTTCCGGTGACTGGTCGGCGGTGGTCTTTGACCAAAGCCAGTGGCTGTCGCAAGTGCTTGGACGGTTCAGGGGCTGAGGAGACTTAGTCCCTGAACTAGTTAACGAGCCCGCAACAACCGTTGTGCAGGAGATTGACGCGTCGATTCACGTTTCTATTGGTCAGATCGACGTCGTCGAGACGTATCTCCTGCAGAACGGTTGTGTCACGGCGTTAAACGAGAATGGCCGCCCCGATGGACGGCCATTCCGGTAGTTCTTGTTACTTGACGAGCGCGGGCGTGCTCTTGCGCGGTGCGAGCACCTGGTCGATGAGTCCGTACTCGAGGGCTTCAGCTGCGCTCAGGATCTTGTCGCGGTCGATGTCCTTGTGAACCTCGGCCGAAGTGCGATTCGAGTGGAAGGACAGCGTGTCCTCAAGCCACGTGCGCATCCGCTGAATCTCGCGTGCCTGGATCTCGATGTCCGACGCCTGGCTCGCACCCTCGGAACCAGCGGCGGGCTGGTGGATGAGGATGCGTGCGTTTGGCAGCGCGAGACGCTTGCCGGGTGCGCCGGCCGCGAGCAGCACGGCGGCAGCAGAAGCGGCCTGGCCAAGGGCGAACGTCTGCACCTGCGGACGGATGTACTGCATCGTGTCGTAGATCGCCGTCATCGCGGTGAACGAGCCACCGGGCGAGTTGATGTACATCAGGATGTCGCGGTCGGGGTCCTGCGACTCGAGAACGAGCAGCTGGGCCATGACATCATCCGCCGACGCGTCGTCGATCTGCACGCCGAGGAAAATGATGCGGTCCTCGAAGAGCTTTGCGTACGGGTCCTGGCGCTTGTAGCCGTAGGCGGTGCGCTCCTCGAACGTTGGCAGGATGTAACGAGCCTCCGCGGTCGGCCGCGCCTGTGAGGTTCCCAAATTAAAGTTGTCCATGCTTGCGCCTACTTTGCCTTTGAATCGGACTGGGTGCCGCCGCCGCCGACAACATCCGACGCGAACTCGCGCAGGTGGTCGACGAATCCGTAGTCCAGTGCCTCCTGGGCGGTGAACCAGTTGTCGCGGTCGTTGTCGATGAGGATCTGCTCGACCGTCTTGCCGGTCTGCTCGGCCGTGAGCTCTGCCATCCGCTGCTTCATCGCGAGGATGACTCCAGCCTGGGTCTGGATGTCGGCTGCCGTTCCACCAAATCCACCGGACGGCTGGTGCAGAAGCACGCGAGCGTTCGGGGTGATGTAACGCTTGCCCTTGGTTCCGGACGAAAGCAGGAACTGTCCCATGGATGCAGCAAGGCCGATGCCCACTGTGACGATGTCGTTCGGAACGAACTTCATGGTGTCGTAGATGGCCATGCCTGCCGTGATCGAGCCACCGGGCGAGTTGACGTAAAGGAAGATGTCTCGCTTCGAGTCCTCTGCTGCGAGCAGAAGGATCTTCGCGCAAATCTCGTTTGCATTTTCGTCTCGCACCTCAGAGCCGAGCCAGATGATGCGGTCGCTCAGAAGTTGGTCGAAAATACTGCTGACCAATGCCGGTTGGGCCATTGTCGCGCTCCGTTTCAGTTATTGCTTGCTGTCGAATCTATCGGAGCGCGGTGACCCAAACTGGCGTGTTCGCTTGCGGCAGAGCGCGGCGCGCCTCCCCGCTACCGTTGACCTCATGACGAATCACGATTGGGCAGCGCGCGTCGCTGCCGTGTGGGACGAGTCTGACGAAATCGGCGACAACATCCTGCGGGAGAAAATCGACGCTCTGGTCGCCGAGCGGCCGGCGGATGACCCGGAGGCGGCGTTCGAGGCGGCGTCGGTTCGAGATTCGACCGGCCTCGAGGCGGAGGCGGCTGTCGAATACCAGCGCGCACTCGATCTTGGCTTGGGTGAACCCAACCGCGGCCGGACGTTCATCCAGTACGCGAGCACCCTGCGAAACCTTGGTCGTTACGACGAGGCTCTCGCGCTGCTGGACCGGCTCGAACCCGACAACGAGCTGGCCGATGCCGCGTCCGCGGTCCGCGCGCTCATCCTGGTCAGCGCGGGCCGTCCGGTCGAGGGCGCCGCGATCGCGATTGCCGCGCTCGCGCCACACCTGCCCAGTTACCAGCGCTCGATGGCGAACTACGCGGCCGAACTGCTCCCCAAACCGAATAGGTTGGCACAGCCCTAACTGTTGTGCAGGAGTTTCGTCGCTCGAGCGCCAGTTTCGCCAGCAATCACCTGACGAAGTGGGGGGCTTCTCCTGCAGAACGGTTGCGGATCGGGGAACCTAGTTGTGGTCGTGACCCTCGTGGTCGCCGTGGTCGTGGTCGTCGTGGTCGTGACCTTCGTGGCCACCAGCGTTGGCTGAGGCCAGCAGGTCTGCGGCACCCGAGGTGTCGAACTCGTCGTTCTCGCTGGGCGCACCAATGAATGGGGTGACATCCACCTTCTTGCCCTTGGTGTCGACGATGTTCGCCTTCTCGAGGATGAGTGCCAGCGTCTTGCCACGCGCGACCTCGCCGATCATGGCCGGGATCTGGCCGTTCTCGTCGAGCACCTTGATGAACTCGCCGGGCTCCATGCCGTACTGGGCAGCCGACTGGATGAGGTACTGGGTGAGCTCGTCCTGGCTGACCTTGACCTCTTCGGCCTCGGCGATCGCGTCGATCAGGATCTGGCTGCGGAACGTCTTCTCGCTCGACTCGGCGACCTCTGCGCGGTGTACGTCGTCTTCGAGGCGGTTCTCGCCCTCGAGGTGACGGTGTACCTCCTCATCGATGAGGCCCTGAGGAACGGGGATCTCGACCTTTTTGACGAGCTCGTCGACGATCATGTCGCGAGCCTGGGATACCTGACCGAAGGCCTTCGACTTCTCGACCTGCTCCTTGAGGTCGGCCTTCAGCTCCTTGATGGTGTCGAACTGGCTGGCGATCTGGGCGAAGTCGTCGTCGGCGTCCGGAAGCTCGCGCTCCTTGACCGCGAGCAGCGTGACGGCGATGAGTGCCTTCTCGCCGGCGTTGTCGCCACCGACCAGAGTGGATTCGAACGTCGTTGACTCGCCCGCGGTGAGCGAGTCAAGCGCCTCGTCGATTCCCTCGATGAGCTCGCCGGAGCCGATCTCGTAGCTGATGTTGTTCGCGGTGTCGACCTCGTCGTCGCCGATGGTGGCAACAAGGTCGAGCTGCGCGAAGTCACCGGTCTTCGCCGGGCGGCCCACCGTCACGAGCGTGCCGAAGCGGCTGCGGAGCGCATCCAATTCGTCTTGCAGGTCGTCGGCGGAGACGACAACCGGGTCGACCGTGAGCTTGAGTCCCTCGTACTTGGGCAGGTCGAACTCGGGGCGCACATCCACCTCGACGGTGACGACGAGGTCGCCGCTGAAGTCCTTGATGTCGGGAAGGGTCACCACGTCGGCTGCCGGGCGACCGAGGGTGCGGATCTTCTCTTCTTGTACCGCTTGGCGGTAGAACTTGTCGAGACCGTCGCTCACCGCGTGGTTGAGCACCTCTTCGCGTCCGACGCGCTGGTCGATGAGCTGCGGTGGCACCTTGCCTTTGCGGAAGCCCGGGATGTTCACGGACTCGGCGATGTGGCTGTACGCGTGATCGATGCTGGGCTTGAGCTCGTCGGGCGTAACTGAGATGGTCAGCTTTGTGCGCGTCGGGCTCAGCTTCTCAACCGTGGTCTTCACGTTGTAGTTCTCCTGATTTGTTTTCGTACTTAACTGCGAGTCGGGGCGACAGGATTCGAACCTGCGACCTCTCGGTCCCAAACCGAGCGCTCTACCAAGCTGAGCTACGCCCCGGGGCGATGGATGTCATAAGCCAGCTCAAAGGGAACGTCTCGTTGCCCGAAAATTGACCTCGGCAAGTCTATAGCGTTGTGGTGTACCCAGAGTGGGGTGTCGCTTTTGGTCTGCTCCCGGGCTACGGTCGTTAGCAACACCATTCGTTCTATTCGGGGGAATTTGAAATGGCGAAGACAGAATCAGGTGCGCAGCCAACTAGCGCCGAGGTAACTAATGCCGAGGCGAGCACCGCTGAGACGACCGCCTCGGACGGAACTCCGGCCGGCTGGTACCGCGATCCGCGCGTTCCCTTTCAATTGCGATGGTGGAACGGCGACGACTGGAGCACCAACGTCTACATGCCGGATCGCCACGCGAAGCCGACACCCGAGGAACTTGTTCCCGAGCTGGCGCTGCACGACGGCAAGTGGGACTGGCCGCAAAACTAGCTCCGGAG
>JADGOT010000036.1 GCA_017882805.1 Glaciihabitans sp.
ACGGCGACGACTGGAGCACCAACGTCTACATGCCGGATCGCCACGCGAAGCCGACACCCGAGGAACTTGTTCCCGAGCTGGCGCTGCACGACGGCAAGTGGGACTGGCCGCAAAACTAGCTCCGGAGCTGAACTGAGTCCGTCGAGCACCCGGGCCAACTCTTGATAGAGTGATCGTCGCGCTAGGCCTTGGGTCTAACCGCGGGGATGTAGCTCAATGGTAGAGCCTCAGTCTTCCAAACTGATGACGCCAGTTCGATCCTGGTCATCCCCTCCACGCCTGGTTCTCGCTCAACGCGAACGGCCGCGTTACCCACTTCTTCCTGGTCTTCAGGTTGATCTGATTACCGCAACGTGCCCGGCGCGGACTTTGAGGTGCCTCGCGACGAGCTACTCTCAGCGTCCACCCCTACCATCGGCGCTCGCGCCGTCCTAACCTCGATGAATGACCCGATTCTCCCCCGGTTCGGTCAGATCAACTGTTGGCGGCTGGATTTCCCTCTACCGTGAACTCGAACTCGCTGAACGCATCGTGTACACGGCATGGAGCGCCGCACTCCTCGCGACGCTGCTGGGTCTCGTCGGCGTTTCCACCTACCAGGTCGCGGCCGCCCAGCCCCAGACCAAGAGGTGCACGGTCACCATGGTCAGTCCGATCTATTCGACCGTGACCGGGACCCACTATCGGGTGGTTGATACGAGCTGCGGAAAGTACCAGATCGACTCTGGCAACAGCGCGACAAGCGCGCTTCAGTCCGTCGCCACCGACTCCATTGCGCTGACCGGTAACCCGGAGTCGGGGCGGTCGTATCTCCTCACCTTCGAGGGCTGGGGCAGCGACCGCACTCTCGTGAGTGCACGGTCGCACTAGCCGGAAGACGCCGGTTCTTAGCGACTGGCCTGACGGTCGGGTCGGAATTTGACCCTTAGAGGGCGCTCGCGGATGGGCGGCGTGCTTGAGTGGTCGGCATGAGCCCATCCAAGCAAGCCTTCGGTCGTTTCATCATTGCCAAGCGTCAGGCAGTGGGACTGACCCAGCGCGACCTCGCCGAACGGCTGTTCGTCACGGAGTCGGCGGTCTCCAAGTGGGAACGCGGTCTCTCCTACCCGGATATCACGCTCGTTGAGTCGCTGTCCCGCGAGCTCGGTGTGAGTGAGGGCGAGTTGATCAACGCCAGTGACGATCAGGTGAGCCGAGAGATTGCACGTGACGCCCTCGGTTATCGCCGCTGGAAAGCCGCCATCTTCTGGACGACATCGATCGCGTACGCCACCGCGCTGGTCACCTGCTTCGTCGTCAACCTGTCGGTCGCGCACACGCTGAGCTGGTTTTGGATCGTCGTCGCCGCGCTCGCAGCGGCCTTCAGCCTGACGACGCTGCCTCTGCTTCGGGTGCGCCCCAAGGGCTGGATCGCGCTCGCCGCGTTCGTCGTGAGCATCGCAGCGCTGCTCACCGTCGTGTGGCTGGAGAACGGTCAGGGCAGCTGGCTACCGATTCCCATCACGGCCATCCTCTTCTCGGTAGTGGTGATCTTCGGCCCGATCTGGCTCGCGGGGTTGTCGCTCCCGTTGCCGGCTTCTCGCCATCGCACAGTCATCGCGCTCGGCCTCGACACGATCGCGCTGGCTGTCCTTCTCCTGGCTGCAACGAGTGACCCGATCCTGTGGGTGACCCAGGCGTTGCCCATCGCGGCGATCGCTCTCGTCATCCCCTGGGGAATCGCACTGGGAATCCGGTACCTACCGCTCGCGGGACTCTTTCGGGGCGCCATCGTCATTGCTTTTATGAGCATCTATGTCTGCGTGCTGTTGCAGCCGGCGATTGCCTGGGTCGATCACGACACACAGCCGAGGCCGGTCGACTTCAGCCAGTGGCACGACAGCTACATCGGCGGAAACGTGTCAATTCTCGTGTTGATCGGATCCCTGCTCGTCGCCGCCGTCCTCGCGATCACCGCGGTAATGACGTCAGTTCGCTCCTCGTCATCTGCATAGTGTCTGACTAATCACGTCATTTCGGCGGCTTCACCGCATCGGCGCGCTCGACGTGAGCGACATAGCGCGAACCGATGGCGTAGATATTGACCTCGGACTGTCCTGACTTCTTCGTGAAAAAGTAGATGTCGTCTTTGATGAAGAAATTGTCGGCTTCGATTGACACGACCAGGTTGTTGGTCTTTTCCAATTTGTATTCGGCCATGCCGCAAAAGTAGTGCAATGTCTGCAGCCCACGAAAGGATGGACGTATGTGCGGACGCTTCGCTCTCGACAAGAAAACGGATGACCTGATCGCGGCTTTCGCCGCCGACGGCAACGACTTTGAGGAGTGGGTGCCGAGGTACTCGATTGCGCCATCTGACGTGACCCCGATCATCCGCGAGCGCAAGCACAGCGACTCGGGCGAGGTCAGCCGCACGATCGACTCGGCCATCTGGGACTTCCACCCCGCGTTCATGCGCGACTCGAAGCGGCCGCAGTTCAACGCGCGCATCGAGACCGTCGCAACCAATGGGCTGTGGAAGGGTGCGTTCAGCGGCTCGCGCTGCATCGTGCCGATGCGGGGCTACTACGAGTGGCAAGACATCGTCGGCCCGGACGGCAAAACGATCAAGCAGCCGCATTTCATCCACGGCGAGGGTGAGCTCCTCGCAGCCGCAGGCATTTACACCGTGCGCAAGGTCAACGACGAATGGGTCGTCTCGAACGCAATCATCACCCGTGAGGCCAAGGATGCGTCGGGAGAGGTCCACGACCGGATGCCCGTCTTCCTGACCCCGAAGTACTACGACGAGTGGCTGAACCCCGTGAAGTTCACGACGGATGCCGAACGCGAGCACGCCGTCTCGATTCTCGAGGTCGTCTCCGAGAGTGTCGCGTCGACCATCACCACGTACGAGGTCGACCGAAAGGTCAACAACACTCGCACGGCCGACCCGTTCGACGCGGGGCTTATCGCAGCTCTCTAGATCGCGCCGCCCTAGCGAATCGGCGCCGGCAGCACGTACCGAACGGCGCTGTCGGCGTCCTCAAGCGAGCCGTATCGTCCGATCATGCGGCGACCATCCGGGTTGAGATCCCAGGTCACCACGACGAAGAACTCGTGCCCGCCGGGATCCCGCAGCCGCTGGATGATCGCCGCCGGCAGCACCGGATCGTTGCGCATGATCAGCCAGGTGTCATGGTCGAACCGAATCGGCCGTGGCCGCGCACCGTTCGTGGTTCGAGCTCGAGCCGCGGCATCCCTGCCGTCTTGCACAGCATGACCCATCGCCATGGCGCTACCGATAGGTGCGAAGTACGTGCCAGCCTCGATCGGCGGCGAACTGAGCAACGTCGAACATCAGGCTTTCGCCGCTTTCGTCGGTGCCCTGCATGCGCCACCCCATCGGGATGACCGTGAAATGGGTGAGCAACCCGATCTCGAAGTCGAGTGGCGTCGGCGTATCCGTCACTCGGAAGCGCTTGCCCTCCCAAACGAAGCGCTCCGGGACGCCGCGCTCGCTTGCCCACAGGGTGATGGACGCGCCAACCAACGTCATGCCTTTGCCTCCACATTCGGCCGCTCCTATTCGAACATATGTTCGATACTCCGAGAGCATAATTCGGGCGCACGCGACACGCCAAACACCGAATTCGAGAGCGTGCAGTTGAGCGAGCTAGCGCGACTCCCAGCGGAACCATCGGATGCCAATGAATGCGCCGATCACGATGTAGCCGGCGGTAGCGATCAGCCCCGTAGTGTCGGTCCAGTCCCACTTCGAGAGGTCCAGCACGCCCCCGAAGAGGCTGATCATCGCGCCGACCGGGGTCCAGTTCGAGATCGCCTTCACCGTCGCGCCAAGTATGCCGCTCGAACCGAGCAGGCCGAGCAACAGGAGCACCACGTACAACACCCGACCCAGAGCATTGACCACGGCGGCCGATCGAACCAGGCCAACAATGGCCTGCGCTATGGCGAGAAACATCGCGCCGCCCAAGATCGAGACGGCGATAAGCAACAGGAACGCGCCCAGGTTGAATGCGAGATTGTGGAGCACGCCGCCGACGATGAGGACGAGCACCGTCATGATGATGTCGAGAACGATTTGCACGAGCAGTCGGCTGCTCATGATCGCCCAGGTCGGGGCGGGCGTGACCCGCAGGCGTTGGAACACCCCGGCCTCGCGATCACGAGAAATGCTGAGGCTGTAGCCAATCAGGCTGGAAGCCATCAGCCCGTAGGTAATAGCGAGTGCGATCGAGAACAGCGCGCTGACCAGAACCGACCCAGCCGAGCCCTTGGCCGCGTGCTGGTTGGTGATGAAGAGGATGAAGATCGGCAGCACGATGTTCAACACAAGCGTCCGGCCGCTTCGAAGCAGCACCGTGAAGTCGGCGCGCAGGAGCGAGCCGAAGATCAGGCCGATGGGCGGACGCACAGTTCCGGGGGCTGCAGGGGTGGTGAGGGAATTAGTCACGGATTTCGCTCCCTGTCAGCCCGATGAATACGTCTTCCAGCGTGACCTCCCCGCGGGCGACCCTGGTCACGCGAGGGTCGGTTCGGTGCTTTTCGATGAGCCCCTTCGGCGTGTCGACCGTGAGCACCTTGCCGCGGTCGATGATGGCGACCCGGTCACACACGGCCTGAGCTTCTTCCATCGAATGCGTGGTCAACAGGATGCTGCCACCGCCCGCCCGAAGCTTCTCCATTCGATCCCACAGCTGGCGCCTGGACTGCGGGTCAAGTCCCGACGTTGGCTCATCGAGCAGCAACAGTGTGGGTTGATGGATGACCGCGATCAGGAGCGACAACCGCTGCTGCTGGCCTCCCGACAGCGACTTGAATCGCTTGCCGAGTTCGCCATCCAGCCCGATTCCGCGAATTCGGTCGACGATGTCCTGCTTGGTGAGCCTCACGCCGTACAAACCTGCGTATAGCCGCACGATCTGCTCAATGGTCAGCTCCGACTGAAAGCTGGATGCCTGCAGTTGTACACCCAGCCGAGCCTTGGCCGCGAGTGGGTCGCGTTGGATATCGATGCCGTCGACGAGCACCGCGCCTGCTGCCGGCTTCAGGAGTCCCTCAATGGCGCTGAGGGTGCTCGTCTTGCCGGCGCCGTTCGGGCCGAGCAGTCCGAAGATCTCACCCCGCCTGATTTGCAGGCTGACACCGTCGACCGCGGTTCGAGTGCCGTAGCGGACAATCAGCCCGTCAATGTCGAGGATTGCCGCAAGGCTTGCGCCGGGCGTAATCCGCTCGTTCATAGGCACAATCCTAGCGTGACACCACTATCGCTTGACATGACACCACTGTGGTGTCACTATGGTGACATGGAACTTGGACAGTACGTCACCGACCTGCAACGCCAACTGGTGGATGCCGCTTCGAACGGGGCGGAAGACACCAGGGCTGTCGCCGAGCGACTCGCCACCGGGCTGGATGCCGCGACCCGTCTCGTACTGCTCGACGCCCTGTCCGCCGCGGTGGGCGAAATCACTCGTGACCTCGCACCCGGATCGGTCGACCTTCGACTTCGCGGACGCGAGGTCGAATTCGTCGTCACGCAACCCGCCGTGGACACGGAAGCCGACGACCACGCCGTCGCATCCGTCGATCTCGACGACGCGAGTACCTCGCGCACAACGCTCCGCCTCCCCGACGCGCTCAAGGTGCGCGTGGATGAGGCGGCCCTGGCGGACGGACTGTCCGTCAACACCTGGCTGGTCCGCGCAATCGCGGCCGCCGTCCAACCGAAGCAACGACGAACCACGCAGCGCACGCTGCGCACGGGCGATAACTTCGCCGGCTGGGCGCGCTAAACGTAGCCGTCAGCTGGGCTTAGCCCACCACATCCACCAGCTCCGCGAACCCGCGGGGTCGGACAAACACGCCCACGGAAAGGGACGTTTACCATGCCCACCTTCAACACCCCAAGCCCGATCGACCTCGCCATCAACGTTCAGGTCGGCCGCATCGACGTGATCGCCAGCGACCGCACCGACACGGTCGTGACCTTGTCCCCAACGTCCACGAAAGCGATTGACCGTCGAGGAGTCGAGCAGACGAAGATTGCTTTCGAGGACGAGCGGCTCAGCATCATCGGTCCGAAGCCCCGCATCAGTTGGATCGGGTCGGGCCCGTACGAGTCCGTCGACGTGAAAGTCGAACTGCCCGCAGGATCACGGGTTACCGCCGAGCTGGCGGTGGGCAACGTTCGCACTACTGGTCGGCTCGGCGCGACCCGAATCAAGGCCGCAACCGGGGCGGTGGATGTCGACGCCGCGGGCGACCTCTGGTTGCGCTCGGGTCACGGCAGCACGACGGTCGGCACCGTGGACGGCGGCCTTGACGTGACAGCCGCCTACGGCCAGATCCGGGTCGGTTCGGTAAGCGGCGACGCGCTCCTGAAGTCGTCGTACGGCGGCATCCAGGTTGGTGAGTCCGGCGGTGATCTCGAAGCAAAGCTCTCCTACGGTGACCTCGAGATCACGAAGTCGCTCGGCTCCGTGACAGCCAAGACCGCGTTTGGCGGAATCCAACTGGGCGAAGTCTCGAGTGGGTCGATCCAGGTCGACAGCGGTTACGGCCAGATGTTCATTGGCGTGAAACCCGGAGTTTCGGCCTGGCTCGACCTGTCGTCCAAGAACGGACACGTGCGTAACGAACTCGCCGGCGACAGCGCCCCCAAGTCAACCGAAGAAACCGTTTCGGTGCGCGCGCGCACCCAGGGCGGCGACATCACCATTCAGCGCGCCACCAACTAACGCTTCACCAACTAACCACGACAAGAGGACAACACAATGCCATCGACAGCAAGTCCGGTCCAGGGATCCGCGATCCACGTGGAGGGCCTCACCAAGTCATATAAGAAACTCGAAGTTTTGAGCGGCGTCGACTTTGATGTCGCGCGCGGCAGCATCTTCGCCCTGCTCGGCTCAAACGGGGCAGGCAAGACGACAGTTGTGAACATCCTGTCCACGCTGCTTCACGCGGATGCCGGCACGGCCAGCGTCAACGGCTTCGACGTCGGCACGAAAGGCGCTGACGTGCGGCAATCCATCAGCCTCACCGGGCAGTTCGCGGCGGTCGACGAGATCCTCAGCGGTCGGGAGAATCTCGTCCTGGTTGCGAAGCTCCGGCACCTGAAGAACCCGGAGAAGATCGCGGACGACCTCCTCGAGCGTTTTAACCTCACCGACGCGGCCCTGCGGAAGGTGTCGACGTACTCGGGGGGAATGCGCCGCCGGCTCGATATCGCGATGAGCCTGATCGGTAACCCGCCGATCATCTTTCTCGACGAGCCCACAACCGGACTCGACCCCCAGGGCCGCATCGAGGTCTGGAAGGCCGTTCAGGAGCTCGCCGACCACGGAACGACCGTGCTGCTGACGACGCAGTATCTGAATGAGGCCGAAGAGCTCGCCGACCGGATCGCGATCCTGCACAAGGGCCGAATCCTCGTGAACGGCACCCTCACCGAGCTGAAGCAACTGCTTCCCGCAGCAAAGGTCGAGTACGTCGAGAAGCAGCCCACACTGGAGGACGTCTTCTTCGCCCTCGTCGGAACAGACAAGTAAGGACAAGGAAAATGACTACCACGCACTTCTTAGCCGACACCGCCGTTCTCACCGGGAGATCGCTCAAGCACATCACGCGCAGCATCGACACCATCATCACGACCGCGGTCATCCCGATCGCCTTCATGCTGCTCTTCGTCTTCGTTTTCGGGGGCGCCATCAAACACGGCTCGGGCTCCTATGTGAGCTACCTACTGCCGGGCATCCTGCTCATCACGGTTGCGTCGGGCATTTCATATACCGCCTATCGGCTCTTCCAGGACATGCAGAGCGGCATCTTCGAGCGCTTTCAGTCCATGCCGATCGCACGGTCATCCGTGCTGTGGGCTCATGTACTCACGTCGCTGATTGCCAACCTGGTCTCGGTTGTGGTCGTAGTGCTCGTCGCGGTCCTGATCGGGTTCCGATCGAGCGCCGGGATCCTGGCCTGGCTCGCCATCGCGGGCATTGTGATTGTGTTCACGCTGGCGCTGACGTGGCTCGCGGTGATCCCCGGCCTCACGGCAAAGACCGTGGATGGGGCGAGCGGGTTCTCCTACCCGCTCATCTTCCTGCCGTTCATCAGCTCGGCATTCGTTCCCACCGCAACAATGCCCGGGCCGATCCGTGCGTTCGCCGAATACCAGCCGGTGACCTCAATCGTCAACACGATCCGCGACCTGTTCACCCAGCAGCCGGTAAGCGGTGACATCTGGGTCGCGCTCGCCTGGTGCATCGGAATTCTGCTGGTCGGGTACATCGCGGCAATGGCGGTGTACCGCCGCAAGATCGCGTAGCCGACCGCTCGCGAACGCTGCCAAAATCGAGCTAGAAGGCAGTGACAAAATCTCGATCGACGTCAATAGCGACGCCAACACCGTCGCTATCGACAAGGCTCATCACAATGTCAGTGCGACCGCGCAGCGTCACGTAGCCGAGTGTCTGCCCAGCCGGCACAGTGCCGAGCGACTGTCCTTCCGAGGTAACCACAGTGCCATCGGCTCCGACCGTAACGCTCGCGGGCCACAGCGACGTCGTCTTGTGGGGAACGATCAGCCGGTTGGCGATGAGCACAAGCTGACGGTCGATGACCTGTCGCTCGCTCGTCGCCACGGTGCTGGTGTCGAGCGGCGGCGCCCCGTCCGATGGCGACGGGGTATGAATAGTGTCACTGGGATAGACCCGCAGAAATTCGTCGGTCCCATCGGCCGCCGAGCTGCCCGGTGCCCCCTGACCAAACGAATCGAGGGAAAATCCTCGAAAGGTGATCGCGGCAATCAGGCCGACCACTCCAAGAACGGCACCGATGCCGGCCAGGACTCTCACCAAGCCCGAGTGTTTGCGGCCGACCACACTCGCAAGGATTGCGAGAACGACAGCGACGACACCGAAGACGAATGGAAACGACGCCGGCGCCTCTCTGCCGTAGCGCGGAAACAGCAGAGCGACTGAGCTCACACCCGCGACCATCGACAAGCTCGCAAGAACACTGGAGGCGGGCACCGTCGCCGGCACCCGTGATCCCCTGGACTCGAGCGTGTGGATCCTGGCCTGCTCGGGGGAAACGTTCTGCCCTGCGATCCAGGACCGAAGCATCCAAGTGCCTTCATCAGCGTGATCACGCACCCGCCGAATCGCCCGCGCGCGATTTACGCTGAGTGCGGTGACCGGCGTCTTGTGTGGCCGACCGGCTAGGTCAGTCCATTGGATTGATGGATATCCACTCACGCCAGTGATGTCGGTTCGTTGAATCAGACGAGACGCGAACACTCCTCGAACCAGAGCGTCCTCCTCAGTGAGGATTACGGCGACGCCGGGTCCGCGGATCGCCACGACGATTCCGTAGAAAATGAGAAGACCGCTGACAATGGTCAGCGCCCACGACCACGCAGAATATGGGCCATCGAGCCAAGTAATCCCGAGCCACAACAGGACTCCGCCGATCGCCGCCAGATAAATGCCGCCGATAATGGTGCTGCCAATGGACACAGCCAACGGTTTGATGGTGACCGGATAGTCCGCGTTGGTGAAATCTGTTGCGGACACGCGTTCACTCTAAAGGGAACCACCCGACGTCGAGCCACGAGCGGTCAGTTGTCGTTATTCCATCCCTTCGCTCCGTCGACTAGACAGAGAAGGAAGACAAGGAGAACAACATGGGCAACCCCGTCGTGCATTTCGAAGTATCGGGTGAGGATCCGCAGAAACTCCGCGGGTATTACTCGCAGCTATTCGGCTGGGAGTTCGACACGGACTCCCCCGTTGCTCCGGCGGTCTCCGAGACAGGCAACTACGGATTCATGACGAGCGAAACTGGCATCCCCGGCGGAATAGGTGGCGGACCCGGATTTCCGAGTCACGCGATCTTCTACGTCGGCGTCGACGACGTGGCAACAGCGCTCCGAAGCGCCGAGCAGCTTGGCGGGTCGACAGTCATGGGGCCAGCAAAGAACCCCAACGGCTTGATGGTGGTGGCGCACTTCCGCGACCCGGACGGAAACCTGGTCGGTCTCGCCGGGCCTCAGTGATCGTGCC
>JADGOT010000271.1 GCA_017882805.1 Glaciihabitans sp.
GAGGAGGAGTTGCTGCGGGGGCTCGCGCCAATGCCCGGAGCGCTTGCGCTGCTCGACGCCATCGGCAACCGCGTCCCAATCGCCGTGGCCAGCAACAGCAGTCGGCGGTTTCTGGATGTTTCGCTGGCTGGATCCGGGCTGACCAGCAGGTTCGGAGTCACGGTGTCCGCCGACGACGTTCAGAATCACAAACCGCATCCCGAGCTCTACCTGACGGCATTCGATCTGCTCGGTGCCGATCCCGTGCACGGTGTGGCACTCGAGGATTCCCTGACCGGCATCGCGTCAGCGCGGGCGAGCGGTGCTTTTGTCATTACGATCCCGTCGCTGCCTGGCGGAGATCCCGACGGCGACTTCATCGGGGCAACCCTCGCCGACCCCACGATCCTCGACTGGGGTCGCGCCGTCCGCCCAATCTAAGCTGGACCAATGAAGGTTCTCGCGGCAATGAGTGGGGGAGTGGACTCCGCCGTCGCTGCCGCGCGCGCCGTCGACGCCGGTCACGACGTCGTGGGCGTTCACCTGGCGCTCAGCCGGATGCCCGGAACACTGCGCACCGGATCCCGCGGCTGCTGCACCATCGAGGATTCGATGGATGCCCAGCGAGCGGCGAACATCATCGGCATCCCGTACTACGTGTGGGACTTCTCCGAGCGGTTCAAGCTCGACGTCGTCGACGACTTCATCGCCGAGTACGCCGCGGGCCGCACGCCGAACCCGTGCATGCGCTGCAACGAGAGGATCAAGTTCGCGGCGTTGCTCGAGAAGGCGCTCGCTCTCGGCTTCGATGCCGTCGCGACAGGGCACTACGCGACCATCCTGACCGACGCGGACGGCAACCGTGAGCTGCACCGGGCATCCGCGTGGGCGAAAGACCAGAGCTACGTTCTGGGAGTTCTCACGGCGGACCAGCTCGCGCACAGCATGTTTCCACTGGGAGCAACTCCTTCCAAGGCCGAGGTTCGGGCTGAGGCAGCGGCGCGCGGATTTAGCGTTGCCGCCAAGCCGGACAGCCACGACATCTGCTTCATCCCCGATGGTGACACCCGCGGCTGGCTGGCCGACCGCGTCGGAGCCGAACCTGGGGACATCCTCGACCAAGCCGGGACTGTGATGGGCAAGCACGAAGGCGCGCTGGCTTTCACGATCGGTCAACGCAAGGGGATCAACGTCGGCTTCCCGACCGACGATGGCAAGCCGCGCTTCGTGCTCGAGATTCGCCCTAAAGACAACACCGTCGTCGTCGGGCCGCGCGAGGCGCTCGATCTTGCCGAACTGGCGGGCTCGAAGATCAGCTGGGCGGGCCTGCCGCCCGCCGACCCCGAGACGCCATTCGACTGCGACGTGCAGATTCGTGCGCACGCCGACCCCGTTCCGGCGGTGGCGTTCGTTCGCGACGGAGAGCTGGTCATCCGCCCCGTCAATCCGCTGAACGGTGTCTCGCCGGGTCAGTCCGCGGTGCTTTACGTCGGTACCCGCGTACTCGGCCAGTGCACCATCGACCGCACCGTCTCTGCTGAATACGCTTTTCAGGAAGATGTGTAACTGAAGTTACGGATGCTGCCCTTTAGGTCACTCCATTCACCTCCTGCCCCACACATTCCTGAAAAAGGTAAGCAGGGGAGCGTCGGGGGTCGGCCGTAAAGTGAAGGGGTGGCGGACAACTACTCCATCGATGAACTCGACGCAGCGAAGACCGAGGCCGACGCACTGATCACCCGCATTCTGGAGCTGCGCGAGGCCTACTACGACAAGGATGCGGCGGTCGCGTCCGACGCCGAATACGACGGTCTGATGCACCGGCTCGAAGAGCTCGAGCGGCTGTTCCCCGAGTTGCAGAGCCAGGACAGCCCGACGCAGACCGTTGGCGGTCCGGCCGAGAAGACCCTGTTCTTGCCCGTCACTCATGCCGAGCGCATGCTCAGCCTCGACAACGTGTTCTCGATTGACGAGTTCCTGGCCTGGGCGACCAAGGTCGAACGCGATTCCGGGCGCGCGGTCGACTACCTCTGCGAGCTCAAGATCGACGGCCTCGCCATCAACCTGCGCTACGTCAACGGTGTGCTGCAGAGTGCGGCGACCCGCGGTGACGGAGTCACTGGCGAGGATGTCACCGAAAACATCGCCTACGTCAAGTCGATTCCGACGCGGCTGGCCGGCACCGATCATCCACCCCTGGTCGAGGTTCGAGGAGAGGTGTATTTCGAGGTTGAGACGTTCAAGAAGCTCAACGCGCAGCAGGTCGAGGATGGCGAGCGCATCTTCGCGAACCCCCGTAACGCCGCATCCGGCAGTCTGCGCCAGGTGCGCGAGGGCAAGAGCGCGGCGGGGCTCATCCGCATGGACCGCCGCCTCGCCGGCCTCAGCATGCTCGTGCACGGGATCGGCGCGTGGGCGAATCCGCCGGTCGACAGCCAGTCCAAGACCTACGACCTGCTGAAGGCCTGGGGTCTCCCGACCAGCACGCACTTCCGCGTCGAGAAGACCAAAGAGGGCGCGGCCGAGTTCATCCGGTACTACGGCGAGCACCGCGACAGCGTCGAGCACGAGATTGACGGCATCGTCGTCAAGGTCGACGAGCTCGCGCTGCACGAAGAGCTGGGTGCCACTAGCCGTGCACCGCGCTGGGCGATCGCGTACAAGTACCCACCCGAGCAGGTGAACACCAAGCTGCTCGACATTGTCGTCAGTGTCGGTCGCACCGGGCGCGCAACGCCGTTCGCGGTGATGGAACCCGTGCGTGTCGCGGGCAGCACGGTGCGCCAGGCGACTCTGCACAATCAGGATGTCGTGAAGGCCAAGGGTGTCTTGATCGGCGACACCGTGGTGCTGCGCAAGGCGGGCGACGTGATTCCCGAGGTGCTGGGCCCGGTCGTCGAACTCCGTGACGGCACCGAACGCGAATTCGTTATGCCCAAGAACTGCCCGGAGTGTGGCACGCCGCTCGCCCCAGCCAAAGAAGGGGATGTCGATCTCCGCTGCCCGAACGCGTTCAGTTGCCCCGCCCAGGTTCGCGGCCGAGTCGAACATGTTGGCAGTCGTGGTGCCCTCGACATCGAGGTGCTCGGTGAGGTCACCGCTGCCGCGCTGACCCAACCGTATGAGCCGGCCGAGCCGCCGCTGCACAACGAGGCTGGCCTGTTCGACCTGACCCTCCAGAAGATCTTCCCGGTTGCGGTCGTCGTGCGCGACAACGAAACCGGAATGCAGAAGCTGGACGACAAAACCGGTGAGCCCAAGCGGGAAACCCCGTTCAAGCGCAAACGGCAGAAGAAGGATGGCCCGCTTCTAGTAAGCACAGCCGACCCGAACGCCGAGACCTTCGATGGCGACGACGAATACGTCCCGTCAAGCAACGCCACGAACCTCATCGCCAACCTCGAGAAGGCCAAGACCAGCCCGCTCTGGCGCATCCTGGTCGCCCTCAGCATCCGTCATGTGGGGCCGGTCGCGGCTCGGGCGCTCGCCGACTATTTTGGCTCGATCGACGCCATCCGCACGGCAACCCGCGAAGAACTGGCTGCGGTAGAGGGTGTGGGCGGGATCATCGCGGATGCCCTGATCGACTGGTTCGCGGTCGATTGGCATCAGGACATCGTGCGTCGCTGGGCGGATGCCGGTGTGCAATTCACGACGCCAGGTCATCCCGGGCCTGGTGCCGCAGGCGGCGCCGATGGTCCTCTGGCCGGGCTCACGGTAGTCGCCACCGGCAGCCTTGAGGGTTTCTCCCGCGAGGGCGCAATAGAGGCAATTATTGCGGCGGGCGGCAAGGCAGCATCAAGCGTGAGCAAGAACACCGACTTCGTTGCCGCTGGTCCCGGCGCAGGCTCGAAGCTCGGAAAGGCAGAAGAACTCGGCCTCAGGATCATCGACGCCGCACAGTTTGCGAAACTTCTGGCGGGTGGTCCGGCCGCCCTCGACGACTAGCAGCCCGGTGAAAAACTTTCGCTAACTGTTACGTGCTCTTAATCCGTCTGTCCCCCATACGGGCGGTTCTACCCCCTAACATGGGAGTGCACTGCTGTATGCCCTCTGGGAAAAGGGCGCAGTGAGTGTGAACGAGGGGATTGACCCGAAATGCTGTTTGACGTCGCAGCGCTTCTCATCACCTCGGCAGCACTGGGACCTGCGGCCGAGGCGTCGACCGCGCCTGAAAGCGTTTCCATCAGCGCGCCCCTTGACCCCGGCAACAGCGTGCCACCGGTCACGACTATCGGTTCGGGCATCCTGGTCGACCCGGGCGCGCTTACCCACGGAATCCCCGTGTCGAACTTCCAGGTCAACACGTTTGGCCCCGCGCAGGTGCGAACGCTCAGCGGGATCTCGTTCGTGCGCGAGCTTGCAGCGCTGTCGTCTGGGCAGATCCGAAGGCTCATCGCGTCCGACCCGCAGTTGGTGACAAAGCTCATTCAGGCGCCCCCCGCGGCTCAGGATGTCGCCACGCTCTGGACCTCGCTCGATGCGGCGACGCGGTCCAAGCTGACCGTGGCCGCGCCTCGTCTCGTCGGCAGCCTCGACGGTTTTCCCGCCGCTGTGCGCGATCAGGCGAACCGCACGTGGGTGAGCCAGTCGATTGCAGCCCTCGAGAAGGAGCTGCCAACAGTTGATGGGCGGGCGCTTGCCGAGTCCGATCAGCACCAGCTGCACATGCTCTCGATGGTCGAGGCGGCGCTCAAGCCCACCACGAGTGGACCAGCGCGCACACTGCTTTCTGCCGACCCGGCCGGTGAGGGCAAGGCGGTCATCGTTCTCGGCGACCTGCAGAAAGCGGACTATGTCACCTACCTCGTGCCAGGCATGTTCTACACGGTCGACGGGCAGCTCAGCGCGTGGACAGGGGATGCCGCCGATCTCTACGCGCAGCAGGAGGCCTGGCTGAAGCGGGTCAGCGCGACCGACCCGAGCCAGGCGAACAAGACGGTCGCTGTTGTCGCGTGGATGGGGTACCAGACTCCCGACCTCACCAACATTGGCTCGCTCGATCTGGCCAACCAGGCTCGGGATGCGCTCGCCAGTTCGGTCGAGACCCTCCAGCTGCAGCGAGCCGGTCACCTCCCGTACACGACCATTGTTGCCCACAGCTACGGGTCGACCGCTGCTCTGATGGCGCTCACCCAGTACAGCTTCTCGGTGAATGCCCTGGTGCTAGTGGGAACGCCCGGCAGCCCGGCGCAGTCCGCGAAAGAGCTGCACGTGACTAACACCAACGTGTGGGTCGGCTCGGCCGCGTGGGATCCGGTGCCCACCAGCGCCTTCTTCGGCAGCGACCCGTCAGCTCCGAGCTATGGCGCACACACGATGGGTGTCAGCGGCGGCACGGATGTTGTCGCGGGCACGAAGCTCGGCCAGTCAATCGGGCACAACGAGTACTTCGATCCGGGCACCGAGTCGGTGCGCAATATGGCGCTCATCGGCATCGACCACGCCGAAATGGTAATGCCTTAGTCGACGAACCCGAGCGTGAGACCGGCTCGAGGGCTCGTGAGAGTCAGGAAGCCGCCGCCCGAAAGGAACGTAAAACCTGACGTCAGTACCGACATGACTCGGCCGTCGGTCTTCTGCGAAACCGCGTCGCAGCCGGGCTTGGAGTGCTGCACGAGGTTGCTGGTGACGACCTCCCCAGCGTTCTCCGTGTACTTGGCGGTAAACAGGTTGCATCGGGTTTCCCCGATCATGAAGCCGTGCGCGGAAAACAGCAGATTGGCACCCGGTTCCGCTTTGGGCAGCACCTTCGGGCCTGGGTTCAGCTCGTCCGGGCTCACTGTCGTTAGTTTCCACTGGTGACCCTCCATCAGACCCAGCGGAATCGACAGGGCGCGGTGGTACCGCAGGTCGATGTCGGGGCCGAGGAGGTGCAGCACGCCGCCCGTGATGGTCGACGTGCGTACCTGGCCCAGGTCTTTGAGGTATCGATGCTCGATGTACTTCTGCGCCGCCACGACACAGGATCCAGCGTGGGGCACCGTGGTGGTTACCCACATCGACGTCACCGTTCCGTACACGTGCGCCGTGTAGTCGCTGCAGCTCGAACGCCCCGAGGTGGTGGCGTCGCCGTCGATGGTAAGGCTGATGAGCTGGTTGGCCAGCGCGATGGGCCCGAAGGAATCGCTAGCGCTCTCGAGCTGCCACTGTCCTCGTAACCCCGGGTCGGAACCGCCACCGCCCTGGGGAGTGGAACAGGATGTGAGCATCAGGAGCACGGTGCTGACGCCGACGATGGCTACCAGCTGCTTCGCAATGTGCACGACACCACCTCCCTGGACTTCTCCACTCTGACAGATTTCAATTCGCCGCACGCCAGACTACGGGCACATCTTCATCAAGATTTGTGACGACGAGAGTCGCCGGGTCGCCGTCGCCGGCCGCGCTGACGTCGATCAGCAGAGGTCCGTCGAGGAGCACTGCCGCCTCGGCAGCGAGGGCACGTTGCGCCGGGGTGCAGGTGGTGCCGCGGCCAGGAAGAACGTGCTGCCCAGAGACGGCGAAGTTTTCGCCCGCGATCTGATAGTTCGCGGCGAAGGTGGCGCATGGAGAGCTGATGGTGAGCCCGGATCCACCGTCGAATCGCAGGTACACCGGGTTTAGCCCCGGGCCCACCGTCTCAGAGGGAAACTGTGCCGGCAGCGCGAAGAGCCGCCAGTTTGAATTGAGAAGAGCGACAACGGGCGCGGCGGCGGCCTTGACGAACACCAGGTAGGACTGCGGTGAACTGAGAACCAGCGACCCCTCATCGACCTTGGCGTATCGGGTCGCGGTCAGCGCGTCGAGGTAGTTCTTCTCGAGGCTGTTCAGCTGCGTTGTCGCGCAGTCGTCGCGGGTTCCGCCGTCGAGTTGCGCTCGGATGTACACGACCCCGACGCCTCCGGTGACCGTGGCGCTATAGCTGCTGCAGGGGGAGTCGCCGCCGGTATGTTTGGCGTCGCCAATCCTGAGCGTGATCGAGTTGCCGGCGAGGGGAATGCCAAGCCCGTGGTTGCTGGCGGACGCGAGGTGCCAGGTGCCTTGAAGCTGTGGATCTGAGACGGACACTCGGCTGGACGCGGCGCATCCGCTCAGTGCGAGCGGGAGTGCGAGTGCGGCTGCCACGGCGGCGATCATCGTCAGCCTGCGAGTGAGCGTCATCGATTCACCTCCGTGCCGGTCTCAGTTGGCTCGCCAGAGCAGCGGCTCTTCGTTGGCGCGGTTGGTAAGGATAAGCGTTGCCGGACCGGCGATGGTCGCCGAACTCACGTCGGCGGTCAGCTGTCCCGTAAGGATCGCCTGCGCGACCTGATCGGCGGGCGTGCACCTTCGAGTTCCGATCGGCATCGTCGCAACACCTCTCAGGATGATGATGTCTTCCACTAGTAGGTAGTGGGCGACGGTGCTCGTGCAAGACGTCGTGATAGTCAGCTCGTTGACGTTGCCGAAGGTCAGGCTCACGGCGGTGGAGGCACGCAGGTCGGGCGGCTGAACGAGTGCCCATCGAGTGTTTTGGAGTGTACCGATCGAGCTGAGCGTTGGTTTGAGATACACCAGCGAGGAGTGTGGGGAACTCAGCACCAGTACGCCGTCGTCGATGGTCGCGACCGTCGCTGCGGCCAGAGCGTCGACATACTGGTTGTCCACTTTTGCCAGCGCGGGATCGTTGCACTGAATGTTTCGACCAACGAACGAGGCGTCGATGAAGATCGCGCCGAGCCCCCCGGTAATGGACGCCCGGTAGTGACTGCAGGGCGAGGCGCCGCCGGTGTGCTTCGAGTCGCCGATCGTCAAGGTGATGTCTTCGGCTCCGGTCGCGACCGTGGTGCCGTGGTCGGTAGCGAGAACGAGGTGCCAGGTGCCCACCAGCTGTGGGTCCGGGCTAGACGTTGGTGGCACGCTCGCGCATCCGCCGACCGCGAGCACGGTGCCGACCGCGAGCACAACGCCGAGCGCGAGTGTGGCAATGGGCGCGCGGGCTCTCACTTGGTGGCCTCGCTGAAAACGAGAGTGTCGCCGTTCCCCGAGAGCGTCAGAGTTCCGTCGGCGAGTGTCGCTGTCGTGACTTTGTCGAGCGCGGCGAAATAACGAGTCTCGGTGGTCATGAGGTCGGGGTCAACGCACGCGATTTCGGTATGGATGCCGACCACGATCGCAATCGTGCCCGTCGTCGCCCCCCGCGTTGTCGCGCCGAAGGAGTTGCACGGGCCGCGGCCGCCCGAGCTGGCGCCATTCACCGTGAACGTCACGACCGCGCTGCCCGGAGTGATTGGCCCTTTCGCGTCCGTGCCGCTCACCAGTTGCCAGCGGCCGGTGATATCGCTGGGCGAGCCCGTCTGGCCGCCGCCAGAACCCCCGCCAACCGCGGCTGCGCATCCCCCCAGCGCGAAAACGAGCAACAGCGCGCCTGCTACTACGCCGACTCGACTCCCGATCGGTCGTGAAATCACGGTGTCCCCGATTCGCTGAAGCCGAGCAGTACGCCGGCTCGCGCGCTAGTCAGTGACAGCGAGTTTTCGTTCACGGCGAAACTGAACCCGCCGTCAAAGACGCGAGCGAAGTCCTTTGCGGCCTGATCGGTGGAGCGATCGCATCCGAGGCTGTTAATCGCGAGCACGTGGGCGGCGACGAGTTCGTTGGCCACCTGTTTGTAGTCCGCGGTGAAGTACACGCATCTGGTGACGCCGGAGAGCGATGTGTCAGTCTCGAATCGAATGTAGCCACCGGTTTCCGGTGCAAAGGTCGTGGATCCCTGCAGACTGACACTGCCACCGTCTATCAGTTGCCAGCTCTTGCCGACTAGCTGCGTCAGCGAAAGCCGGGTGGCCCGCGTAAACCTGAGGTCAACGCGCGGACCAGCCAGCTCAAGCCCGCCAGGCGTTACCGATGAGTGCGAAACGGTCCCCAGATCGCCGAGATATTGCAGCTGGAGCACACTCTGCTCGGCGGTGGCACAGCTATAGCTGTGCGGCGCGACGGTGGTAACCCAGAGCGATCGCTGTGAGCCATAGATGGTGGCGGTGTAGTTGGAGCAGCTGCCGCGCCCGGTCACGGTGGTGCTTCCCGTAACCGTGAGCGTGATGTCCTGGCCAAGGAGATCCATCGCGCCGTACCCGTCGTGGCCGCTGGTGAGCACCCACTGGCCACGCAGACCGGGGTCGGGCGCACCCGCGGTGGGTGCGTCCGGTGCGCATCCGGTGACCGACACGGAGACCGCGAGGGCGCACACGGCGGCGCCAAGAACCTTCGTGGTCCACCTCGCGCTGCGCATCACCGCACCTGCTCTACTTCGTTTCACCTCAACTCTGACAGACCAGCCTGCGAAACGGGAGGGTCGCCTTTCTCTCCCAACTAGAATTGACGGGTTGTCCATCGAGTCGTCCGGAGTCCCATGTCGCAGTCCACGCCATCCCAAGGCAAGTCGAAGGAAGCGGGTCTCACGCCCGATGTGGTGCGGCACCTCGCGGGTCTCGCGCGCATTGCGCTGACCGAGGACGAAGTCGCCAAGCTCACGGGCGAGCTCGGCATAATCCTGGCCAGCATCGACAAGGTCAGCGAGGTCGCGACCGCGGATGTTCCCGGCACGAGTCACCCGATCCCGCTCACCAATGTCTACCGCGACGACGTTCCCGGGCCAACGCTGACGACCGCGGAGGCGCTCGCGGGCGCGCCGGATCACGACGGCAGTCGGTTCCGTGTCACCGCGATTCTGGGCGAGGAGCAGTAATGGCTGCCGCCCTCAACACCCTCACTGCCGCGGAGCTCTCCGACAAGCTCGCGTCCGGCGACGTCAGCTCGGTCGAGGTCACACAGGCGCATCTCGATCGCATCGCCGCGGTCGACGCCGACGTTCACGCTTTCCTTCACCTGAACGAAAACGCACTCGACACGGCGGCGAATGTCGACGCCAAGCGAAAGGCCGGCGAAAAGCTCGGGCCGCTGGCTGGCGTGCCCATTGCCATCAAAGACGTGCTCTGCACCCTCGGCATGCCCAGCACTGCGGGATCACGCATCCTCGAGGGCTGGGTTCCCCCGTACGACGCGACGGTCGTCGCCCGCCTGCGCGCGGCCAACCTCGTTCTCCTCGGCAAGACCAACATGGATGAGTTCGCCATGGGGTCATCCACCGAGTTCTCCGCCTACGGCGCCACGCACAACCCGTGGGACCTCGACCGCATCCCCGGCGGCTCGGGCGGAGGATCAGCCGCGGCCGTCGCTGCGTTCGAGACCCCCATCGCCCTGGGCTCCGACACCGGCGGCTCGATCCGTCAGCCCGCCGCCGTGACCGGCAGCGTCGGAGTGAAGCCCACCTATGGCGGCGTCTCCCGCTACGGAGCCATCGCGCTCGCAAGCTCCCTCGACCAGGTCGGCCCCGTCAGCCGCACTGTGCTCGACGCCGCGCTCGTGCATGACATCATCGGCGGTCACGACCCGCGCGATTCCACGAGCCTCACCGACAAGTGGCCGAGCTTCGCCGAGGCTGCCCGCGCGGGTGCGCAGCAGGAGAGCCTCAAGGGACTTCGTATTGGTGTTGTCAAGGAGCTTGATGCCCCGGGCTTCCAGGCCGGGGTCAGCCAGCGTTTTCACGAGACCCTCACGCTGCTCGCCGACGCTGGGGCAGAAATCGTCGAAGTAGGTGCACCCAACTTCGAGTACGCGGTCGCCGCCTATTACCTGATCCTTCCGGCCGAAGCATCCAGCAACCTCGCGAAATTTGATTCTGTGCGATTCGGCCTGCGCGTGAACCCTGTGGGGGGTGGGACGGTCGAGGATGTTATGGCCGCGACACGCGAGCAGGGCTTCGGTCCCGAGGTCAAGCGCCGCATCATCCTCGGCACCTACGCGCTCAGCGCCGGCTACTACGACGCGTACTACGGCAGCGCGCAGAAGGTGCGCACGCTCATCCAACGAGACTTCTCGGCCGCGTTCTCGCAGGCCGACGTTCTCGTCAGCCCGGCCGCACCGACGACCGCGTTCAGGCTGGGCGAGAAGCTCGAAGACCCGCTGGCCATGTACCTCAACGACGTCACCACGATTCCGGCGAACCTCGCGGGAATCCCGGGCATGAGCCTGCCGATGGGGCTCGCCCCTGAAGACGGTCTGCCGACCGGAATCCAGATCATGGCTCCGGCGCGAGCGGATGACCGGCTCTACAAACTCGGAGCCACCCTCGAGCGCCTGCTCGTCGACAAATGGGGTCATACCCTGCTGAGCCAGGCGCCCGCACTGAGCTAAACGCGTGGTGCTGTCTAGTACTCGTACGGGGGAGTGTGCGGCGGGTCGCAGTCTGCGACGATCTATGCAGGGGGAATTCATGCAGATTCGTGGCGCTCGCATTACTGTCGCGGCCTTTTCGGGCATTGCCCTCGCCGGAACACTCGCTGGCTGCGGGGTTCAGACCGTGGATGCCACGGTCACCGAGCAGGGCAATGCATCCAGGACGAATGTTCCCGTTGCGGCCAAGCTCGAGTCCACTCCATCGGCCACTCCGACACCGACCGCCGTTGCAACGGCGGCACCGAAGGCGACAACCGCTCCGGTGAAGGCGGCCGCAACCGCGCCATCCACCGCTCCCTCGGCTACGCCAACGCCAACTCCTTCGCCGGTAGTTCCGACGTCCACCTATAAGGACGGCAACTACAGCGCGACCGGCACGTACAACTCGCCCGGCGGCAAGGAGACGTTGCGGGTCACGATCGACATGGCCAACGACGTAATCACTGCCCTGGCCGTCACGAGCGTGCACATCGACTCGACCGCTGCAGCCTACGAGACCGCCTTCGAGGGTGGAATCCAGGCGATCGTCGTCGGCAAAGACATTGACAGCCTCAACGTCGGGCCGGTCGCGGGCTCATCCCTCACCAGCATCGGCTTCAACCGCGCTATCACGACCATTAAGGGTCTGGCGAAGAACTAGCGAGCCGGCACTGACCGCAGGTCCCCCCTTTTAAGGACACTCGGAAGGGGGGTGTTGGCTCGTTCCGCGGTCTGGGACGATTCACGCAGGGGGAACGATGCACTCTGGGCGCGCTCGGTTCACAGTTACAGCGGTGTCGATTCTCGCTGTCACCGGCACTTTGGTCGGCTGCAGCGGCGTGCAGTCATGGGATGCGACCGTTACGGCTTCGCAGGATCCGATCAGTTCGGATGTGCCGGCGGCGGCAACGGGCACCATTTCGTTGGACAGCAAGATCGCGACGCCCACTCCGACGCCCACGCCATCGCCCTCTGAAACCACCGCACCAGTCGCGTCGACGGATAAGCCCAAGCCCACGCCGACCCCGACCCCGACCCCGACTCCGACCGTGAAGCCGACCGCGACGCCGACTCCTACGCCTAAGCCGACCACGACACCAAAACCGACGGCCACGCCGACACCGACGCCGACACCGAAGCCGACGCCCAAGCCAACCGCGACTCCGACTCCCACGCCGAAGCCGACCCCCTAGCTGTCGATCGCGGCGACGGGTGCGTGCCGCGGCTCTCGTGCGACCTTAGGCGTCGACGGCGAGTTGGCGCTCGCGATACGCGATCATGTTCATCCGGTTGCCGCAGCGCACACTGCAGAACCTTTTCGAGCCGTTGCGTGAGAGGTCGACGAGCACGCCTCCGCAGTCGTGGGCCTCGCAGACCCGCAGACGATCGGTCGCGCTCGCCCGGATGATGTCGACGAGCGCGAGCGCCACCTCGACCCGGATGCGCTCGGACAGTGGTGCGTCGAGCGGCGTCGCGTGGATGTGCCAGTCGAACTCATCGTGCCGAACCAGCTGGGGGAGCGCGTTGGATGCCCGCAGGATCTCGTTGATGCCGCCGGCCAGCTCATCCCGTTCCAGGGTCCACAGTGCTCGCAACTGGTCGCGGGTCTGAACAACTGTGCGACGCTCGGACTCCGACCGATCCCGCGTTCCGCCGTACCGATTCGCGTCGAGCAGGTCGTGCAATTCGCCGAGTGTCGCGAGCTCGTCACGGCCACTCCGCGACGCTGCGGGCGCGGTATTAAGAAGCACGGCGGCGAAGTTGAGCGTTTCCTCCACGTCAGGGGCAAAATGCAATTTGACTCCTTACTCACGACAAGACTAGCGTCAGAGCCGTGGTTACCGTCAAGCGCCCTTCGACAACGGTCGGACTTGTCATCGCGCTCATCGCGGCGGCGTCGTTCGGTACGTCCGGAGCGTTCCTCAAGCCACTGCTCGAGAGCGGCTGGAGCCCCGCCGCGGC
>JADGOT010000272.1 GCA_017882805.1 Glaciihabitans sp.
GGGCCCTGTTCTGGCCCACGCTCGCGCTGCTTCTTATCGTCGGGGCAACGGCCTACTTCTTCGGGCGATTCCCGGACGACTGGGAGAACCTTGCCATGCTGGGAGTTGCTGCGCTCCTGATTCTCTTACTGTGGGTCATTCCCCTGCTGCTCTGGCTTGGTCGCAACTACACAATTACGACCCGGCGGATCATCCTGCGAAGCGGATTTCTCGTGCGCGTGCGCCAGGAACTGCTGCACAGTCGCAGCTACGACGTGACCGTGCGCAAGACCGGACTGCAAAGCATTTTTGGTAGTGGGGATGTTCAGATCAATACGGGCCTCGAGCATCCGGTAGTGCTTCGGGACATCCCCGGCGCGGATCTGGTGCAGGCGGCGCTCCATGACCTCATGGAGGCAAACCAGAGCATGGTCGCCGTACACCGCCAGCAGGATGCTAGCCGAGCACCAGACGAGACGAGTTTCTGGGGTACTCGCTAGCTTTACCTGCCGTACTCCTTCGCGTCACCCGCGCCCACTAGCGTGCCTCTCGACGTCGTCGGGAGGCACGGTTGAAGATCTCGGTCATTGGATGCGGGTATCTGGGCGCGGTGCACGCGGCCAGCATGGCGAAGCTCGGCCACGAGGTCGTCGGCATCGACGTCGATGCGGGCAAGGTAGCGGCTTTGAACGCTGGCACACCCCCGTTCTACGAGCCTGGCCTGCGTGCGGTCCTCGCCGCCGCACGAAAGCGAGGATCTTTGACGTTCAGCACCGACATCGCGGATGTCGCAGGCGCGGTCGTTCATTTTGTCGCGGTTGGTACACCGCAGCGCAAAGATAGTGATGCTGCGGACCTTCACTACGTTGACGCCGCCTTTGAAGCACTGCTGCCGCACCTTCGCAGCGGCGACCTTGTGGTTGGCAAGTCGACGGTGCCGGTCGGCACTGCGTCTCGGCTCGACCTGCTCCTGCGTTCTGCGGTCCCCGAGGCGTCACTGGCCTGGAATCCGGAGTTCCTTCGCGAGGGGTTCGCGGTCAAGGACACTGTCGCGCCGGATCGACTCGTTTACGGTGTGCCTGGCGGCAATCACGGCGACCGTGCCGTCGCGCTGCTTGACGAGATTTATGCCAATGCACTCGCCCGGAAGACGCCGCGGCTGGTAGTCGACTTCGCGACCGCGGAACTCGTCAAAGTGGCTGCCAACGCCTTTCTCGCCACGAAGATCTCGTTTATCAACGCGATGGCGGAGGTCGCAGAGGCAACAGGGGCGGACGTCACCCTGCTGGCCGACGCGATTGGTTACGACCGAAGAATCGGGCGCAAGTTCCTGAACTCGGGGCTGGGATTCGGTGGCGGGTGCCTGCCCAAGGACATCCGGGCCTTTCGCGCCCACGCCGAGGAGTTGGGCGTCGGTGACAGCGTGGCATTTCTCGGCGAGGTGGACGCGATCAACCTTCGTTGCCGCGACCGGATGGTCGACCTGACGTTTGATGCGCTGGGAGGCGACGTGCGTGGCAAGCGGGTGGCGATCCTCGGGCTCGCGTTCAAGCCAAAGTCCGACGATGTTCGGGATGCGCCCGCGCTCGCCGTGGCGGCACGACTCATGGCCGCGGGGGCAATCGTTGTCGCTACGGATCCCGCCGCACTCGAAACCGCGCGGCTCGTTCTCCCCGAGCTTCAGCTCGTAGCGTCTGCGGGTGAGGCGGTCACGGGCGCCGACGTAGTGCTGCTACTTACCGAGTGGAAAGAATACCGACATCTCGCGCCGTCGGCCCTCGACACTGTCGCGTCGCGCAGCATTCTCGATGGCCGAAATTGCCTTCCCAGGGAGGTCTGGGAGGGCGCCGGGTGGCGATACCGAAGTCTCGGCAGGCCGTAGTTTTACCCACGGCATCCTAGAATGCAGGATGCCGAAGGTCTTCCCCCGCTTCGGCTGGAGGAGAGTCCCGGTGAACGGTTACATCAGGGAACTCTGGGCGAGCCGCGAGCTCCTCGCCAACCTGACGATGCGGGAAATCAAGGGCAGGTATCGCCGGACCATCCTGGGACAGCTCTGGTCGCTGATCAATCCGCTCGCCACAATGCTTGTGTACACGATCGTCTTTTCCTTTCTGTTCCGCACAGCCCCGCCGGTTGGAAGCCCCAGCGGTATCGAGAGTTACCCCCTGTTCCTGCTCTGCGGACTGCTGCCCTGGACTTTCTTCAGTACTACCGTGATCTCGTCGATTACCTCGGTCGTCGAGGGCGAAAGCCTCATCAAGAAGGTCTATTTCCCTCGTCTCAATCTGCCACTGGCCGCCGCCGGGTCAGCCGGTTTCACCTGGCTGATCGAGATGGGTCTACTGGCCGTTGTCCTGCTCTTCTTTGGAGCCTGGACGATTCCGTGGCTGCCGCTCCTACTGCTCTTCATGCTCCTGCAGACCATGCTCGCGTCGGGAATCGGGATGATGCTGGCAATACTCAACGTGCACTTCCGTGACGCGCAACACTTCGTCGCGATCGCACTTCAGCTTGGCCTCTACCTCACGCCGATTCTCTATCCGATCACCCTCGTCCAGCAGCTGGCCGCCGATCGCGGTCACTGGGTGGTCGACGTGTTCGAGCTCAACCCAATGGAGCATTTCGTGGCCGTTTTTCGCAGTCTGCTGTACGACAACCGATGGCCGACGGCCGTCGACAGTCTGTGGTGTGTCGGTAGCGCAGTTGTGCTGTTCGCGGTCGGGTCGATCGTGTTTGTGCGCAACGAGCGCAACCTGGGGCGACTGCTGTGAGCGCGCCTGCTGTCACTGTCGACAACGTATCCGTGAGGTTTCGCCTGTACCACGAGCGCAACAACTCCCTGAAGTCCGCGGTCATGCGGGGTCGACGAAGCGTGCACGAGGACTTCGAAGCACTCCACAACGTTTCCCTGGAGATCCCTGCGGGCAGCACCTTCGGAATTGTTGGTCGCAACGGTGCAGGCAAGTCGACGCTTCTGAAGTGCATCGCGCGCATCCTTTATCCGGACTCGGGGCGCATCGTGACGCGCGGCAGGATGGCTTCCATGCTCGAGCTCGGATCGGGATTTCATCCGGAGCTCAGTGGCCGGGAGAACGTCTACCTCAATGGCTCAATCCTCGGAATGTCACGCAGAACGGTTGCCGCCAAGTTCGACGAGATTGTGAGCTTTGCCGGTGTGGGCAAGTTCATTGATCAACCGATCAAGAACTATTCCTCGGGCATGTATGTGCGCCTCGGGTTCGCCGTTGCCATCAACGTCGACCCGGACATCCTCGTCGTGGATGAAATCCTCGCAGTCGGAGACGCCGCGTTCGCAGAAAAGAGTCGGCAGAAGTTCGTCGAGCTGAAAGCCGCGGGGACCACCATTGTGATGGTCACCCATGCAATATCCAATATTCGCCAGATGTGTGACTCCGCGGCGTGGATCGATAGCGGGCGGCTGGTCAGCATTGGGGATTCAAACCGCATCGCCGACGAATACACGGCTGCGGTTGGGCTCGGCGACGACCAGCAGCAGCGCTAACCGGCGGCGGTCGGAAGCTTTTCCGCTGGACGACTTTCGATCGGCGCCGGGACAAATTCTTTCGCGCTGAGGTCTTCTTTCGCGCTGAGGTCTTCTTTCGCACTGTGGTCGCCGTCCGAACGGGACGGTCGAAACACCCAAAGCCGGTAAAACGTGAACCGGAAGATCGTTCCCAGTGCCAGACCCACTACATTCTTGGCGATGTTGTCGGACACCAGCGAGCGCAAGCCCAGAACGTGCTCCGAGAACCAGACGCAGCCGAGGGCAATCAGAAGGCCACCGACGCTCACCAGAGCGAACTCGAGACCCTCGCGCCACCAGTGCGCCCTCCGTTCCTTTCGGAACGTCCAATAGCGGTTGCCCAGCCAGTTGCACACGATGGCGACCGAGGTGGAAACCAGCGTTGCCCAGAGTGCGCCGTCCGCGACCGTGTCGGGATTCAGGACTGTCGCGCGAAGCACATTGAACAGGCTCACATCGATGACGAGCCCGACCAGCCCGACCGCGCCAACGCCCGCAAACTGCGAGATCAGTTTTCTCATGCAGGCAGCCGTTCGAGAAGCGGATAGGGTCGTAAAACGGTTGTAACTCTAACCGACCCACCTTGTTCCACTGCTGAGAGAATCTCGGCCTATCTGTGCAGGAGTACAGAATGTCGCCCACCGTCGGAGTGATTGGTGGCGGTCAACTCGCCCGGATGATGATCCCGCCGGCGGTCGCGCTCGGTATCGAACTGCGGGTGCTCGCCGAGAGCGCCGGGGAATCGGCGTCGCTTGCAGTGACGACCATTGGCGACTTTCGAGACGCAGCCCAGGTGCTGGAGTTTGCTGCGGGTGTCGACGTGCTCACGTTCGATCACGAACACGTGCCGCAGGAGGTCATCGCGGCCGTCGTTGCGGCGGGAACTCCGGTGTACCCGGGGCCGACCGCCCTGCTCTATGCCCAGGACAAGCTGCTTATGCGCGAGCGACTCGCGGCTCTCGAGTTGCCCATGCCGGATTGGGCGCGCATCGAGTCCGCGGCTGACCTGAAGGCATTTCTGAAATCGCATGGCAACCGCGCGGTACTGAAGACAGCACGCGGCGGGTACGACGGGAAGGGTGTTCGAGTAGTTCGCACGGCGGACGAGGCTTCGGACTGGCTCTCGGCTGGCGAGCCTCTGTTGGCCGAGGAACTCGTCGAGTTTCGCCGCGAGCTCGCCCAGCTCGTGGCTCGGCGGCCATCTGGCAAGACCGAGCTCTGGCCGGTGGTCGAGTCTATTCAGCGAGATGGTGTCTGTGCCGAGGTCATCGCCCCTGCGCCGGGCTCGGCGGGAAGGATCGCCGACCTCGCGGCCGATATCGCTCTCGCGATCGCCCGTGAACTGGATGTCGTGGGCGTTCTCGCGGTTGAACTTTTCGAGACGACAGACGACCGACTGGTGATCAACGAACTGGCAATGCGACCGCACAACACCGGTCACTGGACGATTGATGGTTCGACCACGAGCCAGTTCGAGCAACACCTGCGCGCGGTGCTCGACTTACCGCTCGGGGCCACGGGCTGCCGGGAGCCGTGGAGCGTCATGGTGAATGTTCTTGGCGGGCCGGGCTCCGGAGCGCTGACCGACCGCTATTCGCTCGCCCTCGAGAACCAGCCGACCGTCAAGTTCCACAGCTACGGCAAGCAATCACGCCCGGGCCGCAAGGTGGGGCACGTCACCGCGCTGGGCGACGATCTCGACGATGTCGTTTATCGAGCGCGTGCCGCATCCGAGTTCTTTGGAGCTTGACACTTAGCATTGTGACCGTGCCCGCCCTCGTCGCAATCATCATGGGATCCGATTCGGATTTCAGTGTGATGGTGGACGCCGTGACGGCGCTCACTGAGTTGGGTATCGAACACGAGGTCGAGGTCGTGTCCGCACACCGCACGCCTGAGCGGATGATCGCGTTCGGCCGGGAGGCACGCGACCGCGGAATTCGAGTCATCATCGCGGGCGCGGGTGGCGCCGCGCATCTGCCCGGCATGATCGCCGCCGTCACAACGCTGCCGGTCATCGGCGTGCCAGTTCCCCTCAAGACGCTTGACGGGCTCGATTCGCTCCTGTCAATTGTTCAGATGCCCGCGGGTGTTCCAGTAGCGACCGTGTCGATCGGCGGCGCACGCAATGCCGGCCTGCTCGCGGCTCGCATCCTCGCGGTGTCGGACGCAGCGCTCGCCACGAAACTCTCAGAGTTCGCGAAGTATCTCGAGACTTCGGTCGCCGAGAAGAACACGGCATTGCAGTCCAGGTTGTGAGCGCTCCCGCAACTATTCGCTCCCCGGACATGCTCTCGGCTCGCGACATGACCAAGCGAGCATGGTGGCTCGTTTCGCTCAATCTCGTGCTTCCTGGTTCCGCACAGCTCGTCGCGGGCAGCCGTCGACTGGGTCGGATCGGCGTCGCGACCACATTTGTATTGTGGGCCGTTGTGCTCATCGCGCTCGTCGCGTCAGCCGTCAACCGAGAGCTGCTCCTGTCGATTGTGACCAACGCGGTCACACTCGCTGTTGTGCAGGTGGCGCTGGCCGTCTACGCGATCCTCTGGGTTCTACTCACGCTCGATACCCTGCGGTTGACGAGGCTCGTCCGAATCGACGAGCGCGCGCGCCCGGCGGTCGCGATTGTCGCGATTGTCGCACTCATTGCGGTGGCGGGCGTCGCGGGATACGGGTCGGCCTCCGCTGGCTCCGCTAATTCGGCGATAGCGCACATCTTTGTGGGCTCGAAGTTCGCTCCGCCGGTGAACGGTAGGTACAACATCCTTCTGCTTGGTGGTGACGCCGGCTCCGACCGGGTTGGTTTGCGACCCGACAGCACATCCGTTGCGAGCATCGATGCCGTGACGGGCGCGACCACGATCATCGGAATACCGCGCAATACCGAACAGGTGCGGTTTGTGGCGGGTTCGCCTTTGTGGGGGCCGTTCCCGAACGGGTACAACTGTGGCGACAAGTGCCTGATTGACTACCTCTATACCTATGGGCAGGAGCATCCGAGCCTGTATCCGAATGCCGTAGCACAGGGTAGCCAGCCGGGAATCGAGGCAATGCGCGATGCAACCGAGGGCATGCTCGGCCTCACGGTTCAGTACTACGCCCTCATCGACATGCAAGGCTTTGCGGACCTGGTCGATGCGCTGGGAGGTGTGAGCGTTGACGTGCCCGCTGACCTGGCGTACGGCCCCGTCACGGCGACCAAACCATACGGAGTGTTCAAAGCGGGTGTGCAGCACTTCAACGGCGACGAGGCGCTGTGGTATTCGCGCTCCCGATTCGATGGCAGGGACTATGACCGGATGGCACGGCAGCGCCAGGTCGAGATCGCCATCGCGCAACAGTTCCAACCTGCGATCATCTTGACGAAATTCCAGGCGATCGCCGGTGCCGGAGTCCAGGTTGTCAAGTCGGATATTCCGTCGAGCCTTCTCGCCCACCTCGTCACGCTTGCGGACAAAGGACGCAAGTTACCCGTCACCCAACTGGCATTGGTTCCGCCCGACTACATCCCCGCTCACCCCGACTACGCGAGAATCCTGCTGGCTGTGCAGCGCGCGACGCGCGCCACACCGAGACCAACTCCTTGAGCGTCGAGGCCGTCGGCTAAAGGTCGGCGTGCAGCTGCCAGACACCCTCCGCGCACGCGCGCCAGGTGAAGAGCTTTGCGCGGTCGGCACCCATCAGACCGAGGCGAGATCGCAGTTCGCGGTCTTCAACGAGCATGGCAATGCTTTCGCCGAGAAGACGCGGATAGGCGTCGGCGTTGCTGCTCACCACTGTTTCGCCCGCGTCTCCGGCGACTTCGACCAGCGATGCGGCGTCGGAGTGAATGACGGGAACTCCGAAGCGAAACGCCTCGAGCATCGGGAGCCCGAATCCGGCCACCAGAGTGGGATAAACAAACACCTCGGCGTGCTGATAGACCACGCTCAGGTCAGCATCCGACAGCAATTGCAAAGCGCGCACGCGCCCCGGCGCCAGCCCTGCCGCGGCAGAAGCGGCGGCGACCTCTGACGCATTGTCATCGCCACCGATGATCAAGAGCGGCAGATCGATTTTGTCGTTCAACGCGAGTGCGGCCAGAATCGCTGAGAGTCCGGAACCTGCATCCCCTCCGCCCGCCGTAAGCAGAAAGCGGTCGGGCAGGTCAAGGCGCTTAGCGCCCTCGACAGAATCCGACGGTGGGAACAGGCTCGGCGAAACGGCGGCGCCCAATACTCGCACTCGGTCGCCGAACGCGAGGATGTCGCCAAGTTCGGCGGCGACCGCGTGAGTGGGAACGACCACCGCATCCGCGTACTTGTATGCCCGCATCGCCATCGCCTTCGTCCAGCTGACCTGGCGGGGCGTCAGGAACTCGGGGTGGGTCCACGCCGTCACATCGTGAATTGTCACCGCGATCTGTGAGCCCGGGGTGTTGACCCGGTCGTGATTGCGAAGGGGAGCGAAGAGGCTGGGTGCGTGAATCATCCCGGACGGTACGGGCGTGAACCCGTGTTGCCAGGCCGCAGTGAGGTCTCGGTGGGTTAGCGCACTCTTGAACAGCGCGGTGAGTCCGGGGAGCCGTTCCAGAATTTCTGCGTAGACGTCTTCGGTGGACGACGACACGATCCCCTCGACAAAGCATCCGGTGGGAGCGAATTCGATGAGCGCGCTACTGAGCTCGCTGGCGTAGCGACCGAGACCCGTTGGCACCGGGTTCAGCATCTCATCGAGAACCAGATTGAGAGTTGTCATGGCGCGCCAACCGCTCCCGCCGCGAATGCCGCGCTGAGTGCGTCCTGCCACGGGCGCATCGGCGGCAGGCCGACCGCGGCCCATCCATCGTGTCCGAGCACCGAGTAGGCCGGTCGTGGGGCGGGACGGACGAAGTGTGCACTGCTTATCGGTTTTACACGCTCAGGGTCGAGCCCGGCCAAAGAGAAGATCTCGCGCGCGAATTCGAACCAGCTTGCGCTTCCCGCGTTGGTCCCGTGATAGGTGCCGCCGGGAACATCCGTGTCGAGCATCTCCACTATTCTCGCGGCGAGGTCGAGGGTCCAGGTTGGCTGGCCGCGCTGATCGTCAACAACGTCGACCGTCTCCCGCTCGGCAGCGAGTCGAAGCATGGTTGCGGCGAAGTTCGGGCCGTGCTGCCCGTAGGTCCAGGCCGTTCGAACAATAATCGCGCCGTTCAGGGCGGCGCGAATACGCCGCTCACCCTCAGCCTTGCTTCGCCCGTACGCGCCCTGCGGATCCAGACGGAATCCCTCTGGATACGGACTCGCGGCGGCACCATCGAACACGTAGTCGGTTGAGACATGAACCAGGCGCGCTCCGGTCGCTGCTGCCGCCTTCGCGAGATTCTCCGCGCCCAACGCATTGACCAGCACAGCGTCGTCTTCGTGGGTTTCCGCGAGGTCGACAGCCGTGTAACCGGCGGCATTGAGCACGACGTCGTGACCAGCGACTGCCTGTTCAACGTCCGCAGCGATCGAGATATCTAGGGACGCGCGGGACAGCGCCGTGACATCGCGACCGACGAGCGTTGCCCGCAGATCCTGGCCGAGCATGCCGCCCGCGCCGACGATGAGATAGCTGGTCATGGGAACTAGATAGCGCCGATCTCGATTGCGTTGCTGATCCAGGGGATTACCTCGTCGAGCATGTCTTCAAGACTCGTCGTGGCTTCGAAGCCCAGGAGGTCTCGCGCCTTGGACACGTCCGGTACGCGCTTCTGGACATCGAACTCGAACGCCTCGTCGTGAACGAGGCGCAGAGGTGAGCCATCGCCTTTAATCTTCTGCCAGATGACCTCTGCGAGATCGGTCACGGTGTGCCCGGTCGCCGTCGAGATGTTGAAATCCTCGTTGATTGCGACCGGATTGTCGAGCGTCGCGACGATCCCGCGAGCCAGGTCGCCGCCATAGGTATAGTGCCGAACCTGATCGCCGGTACCCAAGATGTGGAGCGGATCCTGCCCACGAACGATCTTCTGAACGAGGTCGGGGACGACGTGGCTCATCGCGAGTTTTACGTTCCCGGATTCAATTTCCACGTCACCGAGAGCTCTGCTCTCGCCGATTCCGACGCAGTTGAATGGCCGCACAATCGTGTACGGCAGTTTGTATTGGTCCCAGGCGGCCCGTGCGAAATACTCGACGGCGAGCTTCTGAAACCCGTACGACGAGAGCGGTGGGGGAACCTCGCGCTGGTCACCCTCCTTGCTCGGCCATCGGTCGGTGGACTCGAAGACCATCGAACTGGACATATAGGTGACCTTCTCAAGGCGCCCCTTTGCATGCGCAGCGATTGCGGCATCCACCGACGACGCAATGATGCGTTCGTTCTGAGCCAAAAGGTCGTACGCGTACGTGTGAAAGTAAGAAATTCCGCCAATGAGTGCAGCGCCGGCGATGAAGTGGTCCGCGTCTTCCAGCACCTGGGTCATGAGGTCGACGTCCTTCACGTCTCCCACCACGAGTTCGTAGTTCGGATCGTTGTCGTACGACTTGGTAACACGTCCATACTTCGAGAAGTTGTCAACGCCAACCACGCGGTCACCCCGGCGAAGCAATTCTTCGACGATGTAGCCGCCGATAAATCCGGCCGACCCTGTTACCACGACTGTTTTCACTTGGTGTTCCTCTTCATCTTCACGTTCAACTGCTCGACGCTCAGCCGCGGCCCGAAGGCGAACCGATACCAGCGCAGATACTTGGGGATCCACTCCGCAAGTCGAAAATTGGACTGCCCAGCGGTGCGATCAAGCCAGATAGTCGGAATCTCGGCAACAGGCAACCGCAGGCGCCGCGCCTTCGCGGTGAGCTCGAGGCCGATCTCGAAACCATCCCGGCTGTCAATGCCCACCGAACGCACAAACTCTGTGCTGTAAGCCTTGAACGAGTTGGTCGCATCCCGCGTCCCCGCGCTGGCCAACCCGTGCAGGGAGCGTCCAGCAGTGCTGGAAAGAAAGCTCTTGAGCCGCGGAGCGCCTACCTGCTGCCCACCGGCCATGTATCGCGATGCGGCCGCCACAACGACGCCTCGCTCGACCAGCAGAACGAGGTCGTCAATCTGGCGCGGGTCGTCACAGCCGTCAGCCATCGTTACGACGACCGTGGGGGACGCGGCATGGTCGATTCCGTAGCGGATCGCGTTCGCTGGCCCTCGACCGTAGTCGTTCACCGCGACCGAGACCGCGTGATGGGCCTTCGCAAGCGCCAGCACCGGCTTCACGGTCGAGTCGTCGTTGGAGTCGACTACGACGACAATCTCGGCGGGGGTCTGCACGGCTTCGAGAATTCGATTGAGGCCCGGCAGGATGTGGTCGCCCTCGTTGTAGGCAGGTATCACGATCGTGACACGGGGTGCAGGTGCGGTCACACGAGCACCCCGTTACCCAGGAGGTTCCAAACATCGGCGACGGGCTTGTCTGTGGTGATGCCGCGGTACTCGGGATGCGGTGTCGCGATGACCAGAACGTCGGCCTTGGCCAGGACCTGGTCGAGCGGCAGCAGGGTGTCGTCGGTCTCCTCGGTAACGTACGGATCCGTGCCGAGTACTGCCTTCGCTTTGAATTTCAGAACTCTCCGCAACTTGTACGACAGGCTCGAACGGATGTCATCGGACTCCGCCTTAAACGACATACCGAGGATGCCCACGGTGAGGTTCTCGAGGTCGAACCGCTTCTCGAGCTGGCTCACGATGTAGAGGGGTAACCCCTCGTTGATGAGCATCGCCGAATGACCGAGACTGAACCGGTTGTCGCTGAACGCAGCGAGCTGCATGGTGTCCTTGAGAAGGCACGGGCCGGCGGCCAGGCCCGGCCCCGGCATATCCTGCGCGCGGGGATAACCATCGGTGAGGCCAGCCCGGATACGTTCGAAGTCGAGTCCACGGTCGTTGGCCATCATGTAGAACTGATTTGCCGCGGCAAACTTGATGTACCGCCAGGTATTTGTGAACAACTTTGCGAGCTCGGCCTCTTCTGGTTCAAGGTGCACGATCTTGTCGGTAAGCAGTCCGAACAGTTGCGTGGCGCGATCGCGTCCTTCTGCCGAATGCGAGGACACGATCTGAGGGAGCGTGAATAGTTCGGTCATAGCCTTGTGTTCCGCGATGCGCTCGGGGCAGAACGCGACGGGAATCGCGCGACCGAGGTCGTTGACCATCCGCTCAACGAGCGCAGTAACTCCCGGATAAACCGTGCTGCGTAGTACGAGCAGCTGGCCATCGCGGAAGTACTCGGAGCAGCCAGCCAGAGCCTTTGGGATTGCGTTCGGATCGGGGTTCAGGTGTTCGTCGACGGGGGTGCCAATTACCACGACGATATTTCGCGCGCGCGCCACCGCCGATGCATCGGTGGTGGCGAACAGCCGGTGCTCATCCAGTGCCCGTCGAAGTAGCGGAGACGCCCCGGGTTCGCTAAACGGCATTGTGCCGGCGTTGATGAGATCAACCGCTCGCTCGCTCAGGTCGTAGACGATCACCGAGGCCCCGCGATCCGCAAGTGCGATGGCGAGCGGGAGCCCGACATGGCCGCCGCCGCCGATTACGACAACGTCATGGTCAAACTCGTCAGCCATGTCGAAAGGTCCTTCGTGGTTCTTGGGTTTCAGGAAAGCGCGGCGGGACCGAATGGGGGGTCTACCCGCAAATATATCGGTAGTTGCGGGACTAGCCGGTGGGGTGCTGGTCGAAGCCACTGCTCTGAGCAGACAACTCGGTGTTCGACTGCTCGGCACGAAGTCGCGAATTCTGTCCGCCCGTGCGATTCGGGCCGTAGACCCAGAACCGATACATCAGGAATCGGAATGTGGTCGCGAGGACTAGCCCGATCGCATTCGTCGAGATGTTGTCCGCGAGGAGGCTGGTCAGGCCGAACACATAGTGCGACACATAGAGGCAGGCCAGGCTGATGCCGAGTCCGGCGACGGCAATGCACGCGAACTCGAGGAGTTCGAGCAGGAAGTTGCTGCGTCGTCTCTCGCGAAATGCGAAGTACCGATTTCCGAACCAGCTAGCGA
>JADGOT010000273.1 GCA_017882805.1 Glaciihabitans sp.
ACGAATCCCAGTCCTCGTCTTTTCCAGGGGGCTGCACGTCGTGATGTGCGTACAGCAGGATCGTCGGTTTGCCGTTGCGAGCAGGTCGTGAGGCCAGGACCGCGGGCTGGCCGAGGCCGTCGCTCGTGTCAAGCTTCGCTTGGGAAATCTCCACTGACTCGAACACTCCAAGGCCCTCGAGAAGTGCCTTGACGGCAGCAGCGCTTTCGGCGACGTGAGCCGCGTCGAAGCCATCCCACGAGACAGATGGGATACGCACGAGGTCCGAAAGATCCGCGATCGCACGCGGAAGCCCCGCCGAAACAGCGTCGGTGAGTTGCTCCAGCAGCGCTGCAGAGGTCGTGGGCGATCCCGATTCAGTCATGCGAGTAATCTTAAGCGGACATCCGATAGAAGGACTTCTCGTGGCCAAGCAGGTACAGAGTGAGGCGGACCGCATCGCGGCCGAAGAACTCGCCAACAACCCGATCGCACCCAAAGGTCATGCGACCCCGACACGCAAGCAGCGCGAGGCCGCACGGAAGCGCCCGCTCGTCGGCGACAAGTCCCCCGAGTCGCGCGCCATTTCGAAAGAACAGCAGAGAGCACAGCGAGAGCGCGCCCGCATTGGCTTCGCCAACGGCGAGGAGAAGTACCTCCCCATGCGTGACCGCGGTCCGCAGAAGAGGTTCATTCGCGACATTGTCGACTCTCGATGGGGCTTCGCCGAACTCACGATTCCCATCCTGTTTCTGCTCGTTGTCGTCGGCTATCTCGACGCGGCGCTCAACGTATATGTCACCCTCGGCCTGTGGGTGCTGGTTCTCTTCGTCCTCATCGATGTTGTGGTGCTGCACTTCCGGTTGAACCGACTGCTCGCCGAGAAGTTCGGCGCCGACCGGGTTGAGAAGCGCGGGCTCTATCACGCCACGCGTTCGATCCAGCTACGGGTCATGCGCCAGCCAAAACCCAAGGTCAAGCGCGGCGACAAGGTCGTCTAGCTCGTCCCGCGGTCTAGTGCCCGCGGTCTAGTGCCCGCGGTCTAGAGTCCGCGGTCTAGAGTCCGCGAATCTTTGCGAGCTCGCGGTTGATGGCGCGCGCCCAGAACGGGCCTCGGTAGAGGAACGCGGTGTACCCCTGCACCAGCGTGGCACCGGCGTCGAGCCGCGCCGCGACATCCGCGCCCGTCTCCACTCCCCCGACGGAGATCACGCAGAAATCGTTTGGTACTGCCGCGCGAACAACGCGCAGTAGCTCGAGCGATCGGGCTGCCAGCGGTGCTCCAGAAAGACCCCCGGCGCCGGCCGCCTCGACGACCGCGGCAGATGTCACGAGGTTTTCGCGCGACAGCGTTGTATTGGTCGCAATCAGGCCAGCCAGCCCCAGCTTGACGGCCAGCGTTGCAATCTTCCTGGCCTGCTCATCGGTGAGATCGGGTGCGATCTTGACCAGAACGGGGACCGAGCCTGCGGAAGCGGCAACCGCGTTGAGCAGTGGTTCGAGCCGATCGAGCTCCTGGAGCCCGCGGAGTCCGGGCGTGTTCGGTGAGCTCACGTTGACGACCAGATAATCGGCCAGTGGCGCGAGGACCGCGGTGCTCGCAAGGTAGTCGTCAACGGCCGATTCAACCTCGACCACTCGGCTCTTGCCGATATTGATCCCGATAGTGGGCCTTTGACGTCGCCCTCGAACTCGCGCGATTCGCGCAGCGACTGCCGCAGCACCGTGATTGTTGAAACCCATGCGGTTGATGACCGCACGATCGGCGACCAGGCGAAACAGACGCGGCTTCTCGTTGCCCGGTTGGGCGATCGCCGTCACTGTCCCTACTTCGACATGTGAGAAACCAAGAGCGCCAAGACCGAGGATGCCGAGCCCCTCCTTGTCGAAACCGGCGGCGACCCCAAACGGCGAGTCGAAGTGCAGCCCGAGGGCGTCAACACCAAGACCGCGAGCCGGGCGGGTCATCGCCGCCGTCAGTGAGCGAAATACAGGCAGCCCAAGAATTCGGATGACCGCAAAAGCAAGTCCGTGCGCCCGCTCCGGGTCCATGTGCCTGAGAACCAGGCTAAAGAGTGCGCGATACATGCTTAGGTTCAGGCTACCGCCGGAAGCGATGCGCTCAGTCGGCGTCGGCCGTGTCGTGCTCGACCCGCAGCAACGTGATTGCCGTCTCGAAGTCTTCGAGCGACTCGAACGCCTGATAGACGCTCGCGAATCGAAGGTAGGCAACCTCATCGAGTTCGCGCAACGGCGCGAGAATCGAAAGCCCAATGTCATTTGCTTCAATCTGAGACGCTCCGGTCGCCCGAATCGTCTCCTCCACCTTCTGCGCTAAGACCGCGAGATCCGTGTCGGTCACCGGACGCCCCTGACATGCCTTGCGCACGCCGCTCACGATCTTTTCGCGACTGAACTGCTCAATGACGCCGTTGCGCTTTATGACCGTGAGGCTCGCAGTCTCGGTCGTCGAGAACCGTCGCCCACACTCAGGGCACTGTCTGCGCCGTCGGATGGACAGTCCGTCATCGCTCGTTCTCGAGTCGATTACACGGCTGTCTGGATGACGGCAGAAGGGGCAGAACATGACGTATACAGAATACGCCAGTACACCGGTCTAGACCCGGAAGCGCGCTTCGACCGCGTCGCCATGGGCGGGGAGGTCCTCGGCGTGGGACAGCGCAACCACCTGCTTCTCGACGGCTGCGAGGGCACTCTTGTCGTAGCGCACCACTTGCTGAGGTCGCAAAAACGTGTAGGCCCCGAGTCCGGACGCGAAGCGCGACTGCCCACCGGTCGGCAGCACGTGGTTCGAGCCAGCCAGATAGTCGCCGAGACTAACCGGGGAGTACGCGCCAAGAAAGATCGCCCCGGCGCTCTCGATCAGATCGAGAACACGTCCGGGTTCTTCGGTCTGGATTTCGAGGTGCTCGGGTCCGTACGCGTTGCTGAAGGCAGCGGCGGCGACGACATCGTTGACCAGAACGATCGCCGACTGTGGTCCTGTGAGGGCTGCCGTGACGCGGGCCGCCGAGTGGGTAGATGCGGCAAGCTTGTCCAGCTCGGCGGCGACGGCAACCGCGAGCGGTTGCGAAGTCGTGACCAGCACGGCCGCTGCCTGTTCGTCGTGCTCGGCCTGGCTCACCAGGTCAGCGGCGACAAGACGGGCGTCCGCCGTTTCATCCGCGATGATCAGAATCTCTGTCGGGCCGGCCTCCGAATCAATCCCGACATCGCCGCGTACCAGCCTCTTGGCTGCTGCGACATAGACGTTGCCCGGACCCGTGATCAGGTCGACGGGGTCCAGCGTCAGCTCCGGCACACCGTACGCGAGCGCGCCGATCGCGCCAGCACCACCAATCGCATAGACCTCTTCGACACCGAGCAGCCCCGCAGCTCCGAGAATGGTGGGATGGACGGCTCCGCCAAAGTCCTTCTGCGGCGGCGAGGCGATCGCAACCGAACCCACCCCAGCCACGTGGGCGGGAACGACACTCATCACGACGCTCGACGGGTATACCGCCTTGCCTCCGGGCACGTAGAAGCCCACACGGGTGATCGGCTGCCAGCGCTGGATGATTTCGGCCCCGGTTGCCAGTTGCGTCACCGTCCGCTCAGGCACCTGAGCCTGGGTGGCCTTCGAGACGCGGTCGATGGCCTCTTCGAGCGCACCGCGTACCACGGGGTCGAGGTGGGATATCGCGTCGGCAATCTCCGCCGAGTGCACCCGAATCTGGGCTGGCCGCACACCGTCAAACCTCTGAGCCTGGTCGAGCAGGGCGTCAACGCCTCGTGCGCGCACATCGGCGATTAGCTCAGCTGCGGCGACCGATGCTGTCGACACATCGATGTGCGCCCGCGGCGCCAGTCGTGACAGCTCGGCTCGAGAGTGCTGCGTATCGCGAAGATCAAGTGTCTGCATCATGGCCTGACAATGTTACCGAGCAAAGCACGCGTGCCCGTTTTGGCGGAATACCCAGACGCACACCACACTTGAATTAAACGCATGAGCACAGACGAGCAGATCCCCGAACCACAGGAGGTAGTGGTCGACGATCTCGACGCCTTCAAGCGGGTTTTTCGGCGTCACGCCGCGGGTGTCGCTGCGGTCACGGCGCTAGGTCCGGGCGGCGAGCCGGTCGGGTTCACCGCCACCTCGCTCGCCTCGCTCGCCGCGATACCGCCGCTCGCGACGTTCAACATGGCGCAGGTCGCCAGCGCGTGGCCCGCCATGACGGTTGGTAACCACGTCGCGATCCACACACTGGGGCCGCGAACGCGACACCTGGCCGAGAAGCTCGCGGCCGACAACGCCGTTCGCTTCGAGGGTGATCACTGGAAGCCCGGACTCTACGGCGTGCCCATCCTCGACGGCGTCACCTCATGGATGCTCGGCCGGATCATTGAAGTGCATCCCGTGTTCAACAGTGCCGTGATCGTGGTCCAGATCGAGACCGGCGCGCTGGGCCCAGAGGATGAGGCCCTGCTGTACCACGAGCGGTCCTACCGCTCCCCCGGGGCAGTTGTCTAGCGCCTGAGTCGCGTCGTTAGGTACAGGCGGTGCGCCGTGATTACCAGCGCAAGCCATGCCCCGCCGATCGCCCATGCCCCGAGTACGTCGGTCAACCAGTGCGCGCCCAGAAAAACCCGACTGAGCCCGATCGTCAGGGTGAACAGTATGGCAACCGATATGGTGACTGCCCGGCTGCGGACGGACTTCTGTCGAAGTACCAGCAGGTAGGCAATAATTCCAGCGATCACAATGGAGTTCAGGGTGTGCCCGCTCGGGAATGAGGCTCCCAATTCCAACGGCGGAACCTGATCAACGAGCGGCGGACGTGCACGGCTGAAGAGCTGCTTGCCGAATATGGTCATCAGCAGAGATCCAGTGCCCGCTGCGGCAATGAGGATCACCGGGGTCCATGCTCGCCTGCGAACTGCCAGTAGCACCATTACGCCCACCGCGATGATCGGCATGATGATCGTTCCGCCGATATCCGTGTACAAATGAACCGCGCTATCGAGCCAGGGTGAGCGCAGACTCATCGCGAAGGCAAGTACCGGATGATCGAGGCCTGCGACGCTGTCGGACTCGGCCACTGCGTCATAAATCCAGGCGAATAGCACCACAAGAAGGACCGCAGGGACAATCCCGATTCCTAGTGACAGGATCAGAGCCCCGGTCGGTCCGATGCGCTTGGCGACTCGCTTCGCGCTTCGCGCAGTAGCTCTGGCTGGTGGAGAGTGCCACTCGGTGAGGTCGACCGTGCCGACGAAACGTTCCTCGGCCTCTGATCCCGGTTTGCGCTCGACGTCAGGCATGGATTCTGCGCATCAATTGAGGCAGCTGGGTCCAAGGAGCGACTTCAGCTCTCCATAGAGGTCGGCCGAGACCGTAACGGGATACGGTATTTCAAACATGCGCGCCGTCTCGCCTCGAACCAGCTTCAGGCGAACCTCGTTGTCACCAGAGTGTCGGATAAGTACATCGTTGAGGGCACTAACCACCTCGGTCGTCGCGCGGAACTCCGGCACTGAGATGACCAGCGGTCCGCTGCCGAGGCTCGCGCCGACATCCGGCGAGAACATGCTCACCGCATGCAGGTTCATCCCGTCGTCTCGAACGCTGACGCGCCCCTTGATCACGACGATCGAGTCACTCGCGAGCGCTGGCGAAAACTCCTGATAGGTCTTGCCCATAAACATCACGGTGATCTCGCCACCGAAGTCTTCCACCGTGACCATCCCGTACGGATTGCCGGACTGCCGTGCGGTGCGATGCTGCACGCTCGTGAGCAGTCCGGCGATCGTCACGGTCTCCCCGTCGCTCGCCACCTCTCCCCCGAGCAGTTCGGTAATGCTCAGAGAGGCGTGCTTGGCCAGCTGAGCCTCGAGTCCGGCGAGTGGATGATCGGAAACATAGAGACCGAGCATCTCCCGCTCGAATGCAAGCTTGTCTTTCTTCGACCACTCCGGACGGTCAGGAACCCGGCCCGCCTCCTGTGGCTCGTCAAACAGGCTGTCAAAGTCGAAGCCCGCCTGACCCGTCGCCTCGGTGCGCTTGACGTTGACCGCGCCCTCGACCGCATCCTCGTGGATCTCGAGCAGCGCGCGCCGCGTGCTGCCGAGCGAGTCGAAAGCGCCGGCCTTGATCAGCGACTCGACCGTGCGCTTGTTCGCGACGGGAATGGGTATCTTGGCGAGAAAATCGTAAAACGACTCGAAGCGACCCTTCTCTTCGCGCGCTGCACGGATGCCTTCGACCACGTTGTAACCGACGTTGCGAACCGCGCCAAGGCCGAAGCGAACGTCGCCTGGCGTTGAATGCTGTTCATCCTCTATCGACGGAACCGCAGTGAAGTCCACGAATGACTCGTTCACATCCGGGGCAAGCACCTTGATACCCATTCGACGGCATTCATTGAGGTACAGACCAAGCTTGTCCTTCGAGTCACCAACGCTCGTGAGCAGGGCTGCCATGTACTCGGCCGGGTGGTTGGCCTTCAGGTACGCGGTCCAGTAGCTGAGGATGCCGTACCCCGCGCTGTGTGCCTTGTTGAACGCGTAATCGGCGAACGGCTCCAACGTTTCCCACAGCACCTTGACCGCGTTGGTGCTGAAGCCTTTTTCCTTCATGCCGGCTTCGAACCCGACGAACTGCTTGTCGAGGACCTTCTTGTCTTTCTTGCCCATGGCCTTGCGCAGGATGTCGGCCTGGCCGAGCGTCATGCCCGCGACCTTCTGAGCGACCGCGAGCACCTGCTCCTGATAGACGATGACGCCATAGGTGGGGGCGAGGATCTCGCGCAGCGGCTCCTCGAGCTCGGGATGAATGGCGTCGATAACCTGCAAGTTGTTCTTGCGTAGTGCGTATTTCGTGTGCGACCCCATGCCCATTGGCCCGGGACGGTACAGGGCGATAAGCGCTGAAATGTCTTCGAAGTTCGTGGGTTTCATCTGGCGCAGGAGCGACCTCATCGGTCCGCCATCCAGCTGGAAGACCCCCAGCGTGTCTCCCCTGGCCAGCAGGTCGTAGGTCTTCTGGTCCGCGTCAAGGTCGAGGTCTTCGATCACTAGCGGTGATCCGGTGTTCTTCTCAATCATGGCGAGGGCATCGTCGATGATGGTCAGGTTTCGCAACCCCAGGAAGTCCATCTTGATCAACCCAAGTGACTCAAGCGGCGGCTGGTCGAACTGGGTAATGATCGCGCCATCGTCCTCGCGCTTCATGATCGGCAGCACGTCGAGCAATGGCTCGGCAGACAGGATGACACCCGCCGCGTGCACACCCCACTGGCGCTTGAGATTCTCGATGCCGATCGCGGTATCGAAGACCTTTGCAGCGTCCGGGTCAGTCTCGAGCACCGCTCGGAAGTCATTGCCCTCTTTGTAGCGCGGTGACGCTTTGTCCATGATCTCGCCCAGCGAGATGTCTTTACCCATGACCGGCGCGGGCATGACCTTGGTGAGCTTTTCACCGACCGCGTACGGCATGCCGAGCACCCGTGCGCTGTCTTTGAGCGCTTGCTTGGCCTTGATGGTGCCATAGGTCACGATCTGCGCGACGCGATCGTCGCCGTACTTGTCGGTGACATAGCGGATGACCTCGGGGCGACGGCGATCGTCGAAGTCCACATCGATGTCAGGCATCGAGACGCGCTCCGGATTGAGGAACCGCTCGAACAACAGCCCGTGAGCGATCGGATCAAGCTCGGTGATACCCATGGCATACGACACCATCGAGCCGGCAGCGGAACCACGACCTGGCCCAACTCGGATGCCCTGTGCTTTCGCCCACCCGATGAAGTCCGCTACCACAAGGAAATATCCGGGGAATCCCATCTGCTTGATGACATCGACCTCGTACTGGGCGCGTGCGAGGTGATCGCTGGTCGGAGCTCCCTTGAATCTGTTTTGCATACCATCCGCCACGGCCTTCTCGAAGAACGTGGTCTCGGTTTCGCCGTCGGGTACTGGGAATCGAGGCATAAGGTTGCGGTGCTCGAAGCTGACGTCCACGCGCTCGGCAATGAGAAGCGTGTTGTCGCATGCCTCTGGGGTATCGCGAAACAGTGAGCGCATCTGAGCTGCCGACTTCAGATAGAACTCCTCTGAGTCGAACTTGAATCGGTTCGGGTCATCCAACGTTGATGCCGACTGCACGCACAGGAGGGCGGCATGGGCGCCCGCGTCGCCCGAGTCTGTGTAGTGCAGGTCATTGGATGCGACGAGTGGAAGTTTCAGCTGCTTCGCAAGGCGCAGCAGGTCATTCATCGTGCGCTTCTCGATGTCAATGCCGTGGTCCATGATCTCGGCGAAGAAGTTCTCTTTGCCGAAGATGTCCTGGAAATCTGCAGCCGCCTTGAGCGCCTCGTCGTACTGGCCGAGTCGAAGCCTCGTTTGCACCTCACCTCCCACGCAGCCCGTGGTGGCGATAACGCCCTTCGAGTACCGGCTCAACAGCTCACGGTCCATGCGCGGCTTGAAGTAGAACCCCTCCATGGAGGCGAGTGACGACAAGCGGAACAGGTTGTGCATCCCCTCGTTGTTCTCAGCGAGAAGGGTCATGTGTGTGTACGCGCCAGAACCACCCACGTCGTCGGAGGACTGCGTGCTGGTTCCCCATCGGATGCGGGACTTGTCGCCGCGCGCAGTGCCGGGCGTGATGTACGCCTCCGTGCCGATGATGGGCTTGATCCCGGCGGCCGTTGCCTTTTGCCAGAACTCATACGCGCCAAACATATTGCCGTGGTCGGTGACCGCAATGGCGGGCATCCCCGCTGCCGCTGCCGCTTCGACGAGTGGTCCGATGCGCGCCGCGCCATCCAGCATCGAGTACTCGCTGTGCACGTGAAGGTGCACGAAGTTCTCGGCGGACGAAGGCAAAAGATCTCTTTACTTGGGGTGGGAGACCATTAGCTTAAGCCCGTCTCTCTACGACTCGCGGAGAACGTCCAACGCGTGTTGAAGATCGGCCGGGTAATTCGATTCGAACTCGACCATCTCACCCGTCGTCGGATGGCGGAACCCCAGTTTCTTCGCGTGCAACCACTGTCTCGTGAGCCCAAGCCTGGCGCTCAATGTGGGATCGGCTCCGTACATCGCATCCCCGACGCACGGATGGCGCTGCGCCGCCATGTGCACACGAATCTGGTGCGTACGGCCGGTCTCGAGGTGAATTTCGAGCAGGGATGCACCAGGAAATGCCTCGAGCGTTTCGTAGTGGGTGATCGAATTCTTGCCGTCGGCAGTGACGGCAAACTTCCAGGAACTACCCGGATGACGACCGATGGGTGCGTCGATGGTTCCCGCCAGCGGGTCGGGATGACCCTGTACAACGGCGTGATAAACCTTGGTCACCTCGCGGTCATGAAACTGGCGTTTCAATTCGCTGTACGCGCGATCGCTCTTCGCTACAACCATCAGGCCGCTCGTACCGGCATCTAGCCGATGCACTATGCCCGCTCGCTCTGCGGCGCCCGCAGTGGACACGCGGACACCCGCTGCGGCAAGAGCCCCGAGCACCGTCGGACCGTCCCAGCCGAGCGAAGGATGCGCCGCCACCCCGACCGGCTTGTCGATGACGACGAGATCGTCATCCTGATAGGCGATTCGGAGGTCGCTGACTGGCGTTTCGGTCACAACGACGGGTTCCCGAGCCTGCCACTGCACCTCGAGCCAAGCGCCGGCAGACAGTCGATCAGACTTCTGCACGACTGCGCCGTCGAGAGTCACTCCACCCGATTCGACTACTTCGGCTGCGAAGGTGCGAGAAAATCCGAGCAATTTCGCCAGCCCCGCGTCGACGCGCTCGCCTGCGAGCCCATCTGGCACGGGAAGACTCCGCGATTCCACGGTTACTCCGCGCTGTCGGCGGCCCGGGTTGCGGACGACTTGCGGGCTCGGTGCCCGTCGAGGCGGACCCCCAGGATGGTGAGAAGGATAAATAGACCCATGCTGATCACGATGGCGCTGTCGGCAATGTTGAAGATCGCCGGAAAATCGATTACCTGGATGAAGTCCACGACGTGACCCTCGCCAAAGCGGGGCGCGCGCAGGAGCCGATCGCTGAGGTTGCCGAGCGTGCCTCCGAGCAACAGGCCAAACAGAATGCTCCATGCGAACGACCGAATGCGTCGCGCGTAGACGATGATGAAGATCGCGACCGCCGCAGCAACGATCGAGAACAACCAGGTCATGCCCGCGCCAAGGGAGAATGCAGCCCCCGAGTTCTTAACGAAATGGAACTGAAGGACTTGACCAATAACGGCGACCTGCTGACCCTCGGTCAGGTTCTTGACGATGAAGTACTTCGCGGTCTGGTCGAGCGCAAAGACGCCTGACGCGACGAGGGCCAGCACGACGAGAACTCGAATGCTGAGTCCCGAAGTACTGGCCTTCGCGCGTGAATCAGTTTCCGGCAAAGCCCGGGTAGTTGGCGGGTGGTGGCGCAATCTGGCCACTGTAGTTCTGTCCCTGCACGGCTCCGGCCGGCACCGCGCCAGGAGCACTGGCGCTGGCTAGCACTTCGGAAGTCGTGTCGAGCTCGCGAAGCTGGCCCTCTATGTAGCCCTTGAGCTTGGAGCGGTACTCACGCTCAAAGTTACGAAGTTCTTCAATGCGACCCTCGAGGGCAACGCGCTCCTGGTCGAGTGACGATATGCGGTCACGGGTCTGGGACTGGGCGTCTTCGACAAGGCGCGCGGCCTGCGTGTTCGCCTCGTCGACGACGCGACCCGCTTGGGCGTGGCCCTCGGCGATAAGCGCATCGCGCTTCTCGACTCCCTCACGAACATGCTCTTCGTGCAGGCGGCGAGCCAACTGCAGAAGGTTGTTGGTGTTGCTTGGGTCGATGCTGGGGTCGGATGCCGCGGCCTGGAAAGCTGGTGCGGGAGCCGGCACCGGGGCAGATGCGGCCACGGGCTGCTCAAAACCGGTCGCGACGGGCTGGCCAGCACCCCTCTGAAGCTCATTGATGCGCGAGTCGCTCGCGATCAGACGCTGGCGAAGCTCCTCGTTCTCCTGATTGAGACGGCGAAGCTCTACAACGACCTCGTCGAGAAAGTCATCGACCTCGTCCTGGTCGTATCCCTCGCGGAATTTGGTCGGTTGGAACCGCTTATTGACAACATCTTCCGGTGTCAAAGCCATCGCCGTCACCTCAATAACTTTCTCTCAATTCAGTGTGAACTACCGCAATCAAACCAATAGTTTGAAACGAAACAGACTCACATTTCACGATCAATACTCGACCGTTTGGACGCGTTCGAGTGATTACGAACAGCTAACGCTAGCAACGTCAGCCACGGGTGCGTTCAACAGTTGCAACCCCAGAGTACCCCTCCGGACCTCAGGCGCCAGATTCGCACCAGTTTTGGGGGTTACTGCTGGAAGAAAGATGCCTCGAGTTCACCGTCGACATCAGCGGATTCTCCGCTCACCGCGACGTGTGCTGGTGACAGCAAAAAGACCTTGTTGGTCACCCGTTCGATCTTGCCGTAGAGACCCTGCGAGAGACCGCTCGCGAAGTCAATGAGGCGCTTTGCGTCGGGCTCCGACATCTGTGACAGGTTGATGATCACCGGGATTCCCTCGCGGAAATTCTCGGCGATGACCTGCGCGTCCTTGTACTGGCGCGGGTGCACGGTGAGGATCTCATTCATGTCACTCGGGCCTACCGCCTTCGGTGCGGGCCGTCGTAGCGGCGTTACCGGGGCACGGCCAGCGGACGCGGTCGCGTGAGCGACCGGGGCAGCGGGGGCAGACGGCGCCTCATCCTCGTACTCGAACTCCTCGTCAGCGAGACCGAGATAGACCATGGTCTTGCGCAGTGGATTTGCCATTGTGTGCCTCCTGAGAAAACGAGATGGTGCGAAGTCTTGTCCTGAGATTAACCGCCGTTGGGACGATTCCCGGTTATTGCCGTTCCGATGCGCAGGTGTGTCGCGCCCTCGAGAATCGCGGCGCGGAAGTCACCGGACATCCCCATCGAGAGGGCGTTGGCGCCGGGCGCGATTGATTGCAGATGCTCTGAAGCGTCTCTCACCCGCGCAAATGCGCTCCGTGGGTCTACCCCAAGCGGTGCAACGGCCATCAGGCCGCGCAAGCTCAGGCACGGCACGGCAAGCACTCGTTCGGCGAGCCCAACTAGGTCAGCGGGAGCTACTCCCCCGCGATTCGGATCTTCGGTGAGGTTGAGCTGCAAGAAGACCTGCACCGGCTGATTCGCCGTCTGGAGGGCATCCACGAGCGAGGCACGATCGACAGACTGCAGAACGCTGGCGAATTCGAGCACCGCGCGAACCTTGTTGCTCTGCAGTTGGCCGATGAAATGCCACGTCAGCGCGAGATCGCTCGTCTCGGCGGCCTTGGGCCCAGCATCCTGTTGTCGGTTCTCGCCAACATCGGTCACACCGAGTGCGGACAGCTCACGCACGAGGGACGCGGGATGGAATTTGGTCACGACAACCGTGGTGATGGCGGATGCGTCGCGTCCCGCAACCCGTGCGGCATCCGCGACCTGCTCACGAACGCTCGCCAGCCGGTCCGCAAGCGTCGGCGCGCTCTCGATCACGACCCGCTACTTCAGGAAGTCGGGAACGTCCAGGTCGTCGTCATCGTCGTCGAAGGCGTGATCGACGGGGGCGCTGACCGGTTGCGCGGTCTCGCTCCACCCAGCACCAGCCTCGGCCGCGTTTTCCCTGATTGGTGCGCCAGCGCCCACGAAACTGCTGCGGCGACTGTCGCGGCTCTTGACGGAGGGCTCGCCGCCGTCGAATCCCGCGGCAATCACCGTGACCCGAACCTCGTCACCGAGCGTGTCGTCAATGACGGCGCCGAAGATGATGTTTGCCTCGGCGTGCACGGCCTCCTGAATCAGCCTCGCGGCGTCATTGATCTCGAAGATTCCGAGGTTCGAACCGCCCTGAATCGAGATCAGCACGCCGTGCGCACCGTCGATGCTTGCTTCGAGTAGTGGCGAGGCCACAGCAAGCTCAGCCGCTTTGATTGCGCGGTCGGCTCCGCGAGCAGAACCGATGCCCATAAGCGCTGATCCCGCGCCCTGCATGACGGATTTCACGTCGGCAAAGTCGAGGTTGATCAGGCCGGGGGTCGTGATCAGGTCGGTGATGCCCTGTACTCCCGCGAGCAGCACCTGATCCGCTGTCGCGAACGCTTCGAGCATGCTCATGCCTCGGTCGCTGATCTCCAGCAGACGGTCATTCGGAACGACGATTAGCGTGTCAACTTCGCTCTTGAGCGAAGCAACCCCCGCGTCCGCTTGTGCAGAACGACGCTTGCCCTCGAACTCAAACGGCTTGGTGACGACGCCGATGGTCAACGCGCCGATGGACTTCGCGATCCGAGCTACGACGGGAGCCCCGCCGGTGCCAGTGCCTCCACCCTCGCCCGCGGTCACGAATACCATGTCGGCACCCGCCAGCGCCTCTTCTATCTCTTCGGCGTGATCCTCAGCGGCTCGACGGCCAACCTCAGGATCGGCGCCGGCGCCGAGTCCGCGAGTAATTTCGCGACCCACGTCAAGCTTGACGTCGGCGTCGCTCATGAGAAGCGCCTGGGCATCGGTATTAATCGCGATGAATTCCACACCGCGAAGACCGAGCTCGATCATCCGGTTGACGGCATTGACGCCGCCGCCGCCGATGCCGACCACCTTTATCACCGCTAGGTAGTTCTGGTTCGATGTCACGTTGTCCGGCCTCCGCTGGCACTACTCTCAACTGCACTGCGTAGCTGAGCAGGATTCAACCTTCAACCTTTAGCTGAAGATTAAAGTTATGCTCAGTATGTATTTCCTGCCTTGAAGGTAAGTCGTCCCGGGCTTGTCGGCTCTGAGGCGCTCCGCGTGTCACCGATATAAATGGGCAGTGCCCAGCCTGCGAGGGGCACCAGCAAACCGCTTGCTACGGCTTCGATGTCGGTGTGGAAGTCGGGACGACCTGAACGGGACCGCAGGCGAGCGCGAGTGGCGCCGTCACGTTGAGCACGGGCTGGCCGGCGCATTTCTTCAAGAGTGTGGCGAGCGCTGTTGCCTTCAGATCGGACTGCGACGCACTCCCCCAGATGATCGTCTGGTTGCCCTGGGTCAAAGTCAGGCTCACGTTATCGAGGGTCGTCGCGGAGATCGACCCCACCTGGCCGAGCACTGATGCCGGCATGGCCAGCAGAACCCTCACTGCTGCGGCAAATCCCGCGCTGTCGACACCAGCTTTGCCAATCTGGATTACCGGCAGTCCGGCCGGCGTGGGCGAGGTCGCAACAACTACCCCGGCTGGGTCAACCTGCTCGTAGCTCCCGCCCCGTTTCAGCACGCCGATCGCTTTGCGCTCCACAATTCGCACGACGAGCGTGTTCGGTGGCACGACCTCGGTCACGTAGCTGCGAATGAGGATGAGGTGCGAGAGCTCGGAGCCGATCTTCCCGTCGTCCAGCAGCGCCAACGGAGTGCCAAGCTGGCTCGACAGCGCATCCTGCACCGCAGAAGCCGGGATGACGCTCGTGCCCTCGACGCGAATGGTGCGCAGAGCGAGGATGGGTGAGAACACCGCGACCGCGAGCACGACAAAGAGGACCAAGACAACGCCAGCCACGCTGGCGAGTGCAAGCCTGCGCCTGCGGCTGGCGCGCGTGAATCGTCGGACCTCGCGCTTGTCGACGCGAGCCACGTTTTTCGGGGCGCGTTGCGGTCGCTCTCGGGACGCTTTTGAGTAAACCTGCGCTGGTCGATTCGTTGGAGCTGAGCGGCTGCGGATTGCCGCGGAGGCGGACTGATTGCGCGGTTTGCGCTCTCCCGACGGCTTGACGGGCAGTTGGGGTTTCGGATCGAACCCCTCTGGACGTTTCATGCAGGCCGCTGGGCGAGTGCTTCGAGGATCTGTGGCACGATCCGGTAGACGTCGCCGCAGCTCAGCGTCATGATGATGTCGCCGTCTTCGGCGAGTGCGGCTGCACGGTCGGCAGCCTGCTGCCAGTCGGGCAGATAGGCGACCCGATCGGGGTTCGCGAACCGATCGGCGACCAGAGCGCCGGTCACTCCGGGAATCGGATCTTCGCGGGCACCATAGACGTCGAGAACGATGGTCTGGTCGGCGAGCTTCTCATAAACGTGCGCGAACTCGCCCGCCATCATTTTCGTGCGCGAGTACAGGTGTGGCTGGTGAACAGCGATGATCCGCCCGGCACCAACGACGGTCCTGGCGGCAGCCAGAGCAGCGGCGACCTCGGTCGGGTGGTGCGCGTAGTCGTCGTAAACACTGACGCCGCGAACCACCCCGTGCAGCTCGAAGCGTCGCTCCGTGCCCGCGAACTGCTCAATGCCCGCGAGGCTCGCCGTCGGGTCGAAGCCCATGCCAACGAGTACGGCGAAGGCGCCTGCCGCATTGATGGCGTTGTGTCGGCCCGGAATTGGAAGCGTGGCCGAATACGTCGTTCCCTTCCAGTCGAGGGAAAACGAGACGGGACCAGTGCTGCCAATGGAGTGCACTCGAACGTCGGCATCCATAGCCTCGCCGAACGTGAGAATCGTCTTTCCCGTCAGTGCTGCAACGACCCGAATCGCACCCGAGTCGTCGCTCGAAGCGACCACCAACTCGGAGGCTGCGCTGGCAAAAGTGACAAAAGCCGCATCGAATGCCTCATGTGAGCCGTAGTGATCGAGGTGATCGGCGTCGACGTTGGTAATGAGCGCGACCGAAGTGTCGTAGAGCAGAAACGTGCCGTCTGACTCGTCGGCTTCGACCACGAAGATATCGCCGGTGCCCCACGCCGAACTGACGTCGAGAGACTCTATGACGCCGCCATTGACGAAACTCGGGTCTGCGCCGAGCGCGAGCAGCGCTGTGATGATCATGCCCGTCGAGGTGGTCTTGCCGTGCGCCCCCGCGACCGCGATGAGGCGCTGCTTGTTGATGAGCCAGGCGAGTGCCTGCGAGCGATGCAGGGTCGGGATGCCACGATCAACCGCAGCCAGATATTCGGGATTATCCGGCCAGAGCGCGCCCGTGTAGACGAGTGTGTCCGCGTCGCCAAGGTTTGCTGCAGCGTGGCCGATAGTGACTGTCGCACCAAGATCGCGAAGCACCTGAGTGTTGTGATTCTCGCTGCGGTCGGACCCTGTGACCCGATGGCCTGCGGCGATAAAGAGGCGAGCGATTCCGCTCATGCCGGACCCGCCGATTCCGACAAAATGGAGAGAGCCGAGTTGCACTGGCAACTCCTGGGCTAGGTCGGGCTTGATCATCGGATCGATTTTACGTCGGCCGCGCTGAGAACCAGGTCGGTCATGCGATCGGCGCCGTCTCGGCTCCCGACAGACGCGATTGCCGCGGCCATCCGCTCGACGGTAGCTCGATCACCCAGAACTGGGACGAGTGTGCTGAGAATCCACCCGGGAGTGAATTCCGCGTTGTCCACCAGGATCGCCCCTCCCGCATCCACCGCATCGGCCGCGTTCTTCCATTGCTCTCCGTTGCCATAGGGCAGCGGCACGAACACGGCGGGCAGCCCGACGGCAGCGAATTCGCAGACGGTCACAGAACCCCCGCGCGCGACAGCAAAATCGGCTACTGCCAGCGCGAGTTCCATTCGGTCGCAGTATTTCAGGATGTGGTAATCCGGGTGCGGCGATTCGGGCAGCTCCGATCCGTTGCCTGCGATGTGCAAGAGCTGCCAGCCGGCCGCAAGGATCGCGTCGACGCCGTCAAAGATCGCGCGATTGATGGCACGAGCACCCGTTGATCCACCGGTGACAAGCAGTGTCGGCTTGGTGCGATCCAATCCGAAGAATTCCATTCCCTCTGGTCGACTCGCGGCGCGATCCAGGTGCTCGATCTCGCTGCGAAGCGGCATCCCAACGACGGTGGATGACCGCAGTCTGGTCTGCGGAAACACCACGCCGACGTGTCTCGTGTAGCGCGCACCGAGGCGATTCGCGAGCCCCGGTCGGGCGTTGGCTTCGTGAATGGCGAGCGGCACACCCAGGGCATGAGCGGCCCTGTACGCCGGCGCGGACGCGTAGCCGCCGAAACCGACAACGACATCCACTTTGCGGTCGAGCAGATAACGTTTCGTTTGCGCGACTGCGCGTCGAAAGCGACCCGGGAAGGCCAGCGCGGCAGGTCCGAGCCGACGCGGAAACGGCAGTCGGGGAATGGTCAGCAGTTCATAGCCGCGCTCGGGAACGAGGCGTGCCTCGAGCCCCTCCTTAGTGCCCAGCACCAGAACAACGGCATCGGGATCACGCTCCCGGATTCGATCGGCAACGGCCAGGAGCGGGTTCACGTGTCCGGCAGTGCCGCCGCCCGCCAGCAGATAGGTGGTCACTTGGGGACCGGTTGGTGCCTTGCAAACGACAGAACCACCCCGATGCCGATCAGCGATGCGATGAGGGACGATCCGCCTGCAGAAATCAGCGGGAGAGGAACGCCCAGCACGGGCAAGAGCCCCAGCACGACCGCGATGTTGACAAAAGCCTGACCGATAAGCCAGATCATGACGCCGCTCGTGACGAACTTCGCGAACGGGTCGTGAGAGGTGCGAATGACACGAACGAACGCGATCGTGAGAACCACGAAGAGCGCCAAGACCAGTACCGCACCGATAAAACCGAGCTCATCGCCAATGATTGCGAAAATGAAATCGGTGTCAGCGTCGGGCAGCCAACTCCATTTGACTTTGGACTCGCCGAGACCGGAACCGAAGATGCCCCCCGAGGCGATCCCCCACCACGCGTGAACGGTCTGCCAGCAGTCGTGCTTGTAGTCGGCAGCCCTCGTGCATCCGCTCAGGAACGCGCCGATTCGACTCGAGCGTGACGAACCCACCTGGGTAAACATCAACGCAATCAGACCCGATACGACGAGCGCGACGCCAATGATCCGAAGGCGTACACCGGCGTAAAACAGGCAGCCCAAAACCACCATGCCCATGATGAGAGCGGTACCGAGGTCCCGGCCAAGGAGCACAAAACCGATGGCCACACCGGCGACCGGCGCAATCGGCAGGAACACGTGTTTCCAGTCGTCAAGGAGGGAGCGCTTCCTGGCCAGAATCCACGACACCCACAGGATCAGCGCGAGCTTGACCAGCTCGGACGGCTGCGCCGTAAAAGACCCGATCCGAATCCAGTTGTTGTTGCCCTGGAACGCGTACCCGATTCCCGGCACGAAAACGAGAAGCTGCAGGACTGAGGTGCCGACGACCGCGGGCCATGCCCACTTCTTCCAGAACCCGATCGGCATGCGCGACGCGATGAGGAGGAGCGGCACGCCAATGAGCGCGTAGAGGCCCTGCCGGGTGAACGAACTAAAGAAGTCGTGGCTCGCGCGTGCCCCATCTTCGATCGACGATGACGAAAGCACCATTACGAGACCAAAGGCAAGAAGAAAGAGCGTGGTACCTAGAAGCAGGAAGAACGTGCCCGTTTCGGCGCCGAAAACCCTCTGGACGACGACAATCGCTGCGGCACCTCCCGAACGCTTCGGCGTTTCGGACTCGGCCGGCTCCGGATGTTCTCGCGGATTACCGCGTGGACCCCGAGGGGTCCGGGTCGTCGTCATCGGTGGTTCCCTCCAGGTCGTGGGTACCTTCCAAGAACTGGCGGACGGCGGACGCAAAACGCGCACCCCGGTCTTTGTAGTCCGTGAACTGGTCCATCGAGGCCGCCGCCGGAGCGAGCAACACGACGTCACCGGCCTTCGCCGCCGCCGCCGCGAGCCGCACGGCACTCGGCATCACGTCACTAGTTTCGGCGGTATCTACCTCGAACACTGCAATCCCGGGGGCGTGTCGCTGGAATGCAGAGAGCAATGCCGTTCGATCCACGCCGATGACGACAACTGCGGAAAGCCGCTCGGCATGGCGTCGCACCAGGTCGTCGATATCGACCCCCTTGAGTAAGCCGCCCACTATCCACACGACAGCAGGATGCGCCCGTAGCGCGGCGGCCGCGGCGTGTGGATTGGTCGCCTTCGAGTCGTCGATCCAGAGAACTCCACCTCTCTCGGCAATGACCTCGGTACGGTGCGAATCAAGACGAAATTCG